>CAZWZZ010000104.1:0-11878 GCA_964638395.1 uncultured Caldilineaceae bacterium | reverse complement strand
ATAAAGAAGGGTGACGCACAGGATGTCGTGGGGTTGACCCGTCAGGGCAACGCCAAGAAAACAGTCAGCCGGAATCCGGAAAGCGTAAAACGAAAAACGTAACATCTTTGCCCGACCAGCAGGCTTTACGTTTTCTGTAGCGTGAATCTTGGAACTATCTTAATAAATTGTTGGGATTTGTTGCCCGAATGGACAACAACAAAGACGATCTAACAATCTGAGAGCAACACGGGACAAAAACATCCTCCACAGTTGGTGGTTATTTGCGCTGTTGGTTGGCCGACGTTTGTGATCCAGGCCGAATCACACTACCACATCGTTATGCGCTAGATCGTCTCCTTTGCGTGGGGAAATAGTACGATGAAATTTTTACATTTTCAGTTTAGCTTATCCGAAGGATAAAAAAAAAGTGACATTTGTCACAAAATTTAGTAAAAAATGTCACTATTGATCTACCTACACTTAGGTATAAATTCGGTCCATTGAGGGGAGATTGGGGATTGGAAGATTGATGGGAATAACCAACGTTCCAACCTTCCTCCTTGCGATAGGGTTTATAGCGGAAACGTAACTATTCAGCAGCCTCCCCAAACGATCACTTTTCGCGGGGATTTGGGGATTAGGGGATAAATTCTTAGATAAAATCCCCAAATCTCCTAATCCCCGCTATGAAATCGCTGTTTTTAGGACAACGGCTGAATAGATACGCGGAAACATAATCAGTAGACCGCAATCGCACCCTTCGATACGATCTCGTTCCTCGATCTACTCAGGATGCTGCGGTCTACTGATAATAGTGCTGCCACGGCATTCTTTCACCCATTCAGACCTCCTCTCCGGAAATATCGGGCGGGGGGCCAGCCTAAAAAACGCCCTGACTTCAGGCAATATTTGTGTGGTCAAGTTAGTGCGGCTAAAATAATCAGCATCATTATTTGACTTGACATTGAGGAGACGATCATGAGAGACGATCTATTTCAAACACAGGCGTACACCTTTGATGATGTGCTGCTGCTGCCGGGCTATTCGGAGATTTTGCCGGATGAGGTGGCGCTGCGGACGCGGCTGGTGCGGGATGTATGGCTCAATATTCCGGTCGTCTCGGCGGCGATGGACACCGTTACCGAGGGGCGCATGGCCATCGCTCTGGCCCGCGAGGGGGGCATCGGCGTCATCCATCGCAATATGTCCATCGAGGCCCAGGCCGCCGCAGTGGACCAGGTCAAACGCTCCGAGGCGGGGATGATTACCAACCCGATTACGCTCCGGGCGCATGACACCCTGGCCGATGCCGAGGCGCTCATGGCCCGGTATCACATCTCCGGCATTCCCATCACGGCGGATGACGGCAGTGGGCGGCTGGTCGGCATCTTGACCAACCGGGATGTCCGCTTCACCGACGATCTTGAGCAGCCGATTGATGATTTTATGACGAAGGAGCGGCTGATTACGGCCCCGCTGGGCACGACCATCGAGAAAGCCAAGGCCATTTTGCAAAAGCACCGCATCGAAAAGCTGCCGCTGGTTGATGACGAGGGCATTTTGCAGGGCTTGATTACGGTCAAAGACATCAGCAAAAAGCGGGAATTTCCCCACGCGGCCACGGATGAGCAGGGCCGGCTGCGGGTAGCGGCGGCGGTCGGCGTTGGTCCCGATTATCAGGAGCGGCTGGCGGCGCTGGTTGAGGCCGGGGTAGATGTGGCAGCTATCGACACGGCCCACGGCCACTCCCGCAAGGTGATCGAGGCGGTGCAATGGGCGCGGGCCGAATTTCCCCAAACGCCGCTCATCGCCGGGAATGTGGCCACGGCTGAGGGAGCCGAAGCCTTGATCCGGGCCGGGGCCGAGGCCATCAAAGTCGGCGTCGGGGCCGGCTCGATCTGCACGACGCGGATCATCGCCGGGATTGGCGTGCCCCAATTGTCGGCCATTGCCGACTGTGCGGCGGTGACTCACCGAGCCGGCGTGCCGGTCATCGCCGATGGCGGCATCCGCTACTCCGGCGACGCGGTCAAATCCCTGGCCATTGGCGGGGCGGCGGTCATGCTGGGCAGCGTCCTGGCCGGGGTGGCCGAGTCGCCGGGCGAGGTGCTGCTGTATGAAGGGCGGCGCTACAAAGATTATCGGGGTATGGGTAGCCAGGGGGCGATGAGCCAATTCAGCCGGGACCGGTACGGCTCCGGCCAAACCTCCGACACCGGCAAGACCGTGCCCGAAGGCATCGAGGGGCGCGTGCCCTACAAGGGCAAGCTGGGCGATTTGATCTACCAATTCGTCGGCGGCATTCGCTCCGGGATGGGTTACGTCGGGGCCGCCTCGCTGGGCAGCCTGCGGGAGAAGGCCAAATTCGTTCGCATCAGCAATGCCGGCCTTATCGAGAGCCATCCGCACGATGTGACGTTGACGAAGGAGGCACCGAACTACAGCCACAGTCGGTAAATGAGACGTTTTGTATTATTTTTAGTTGCGATACTATCAATAATCTTATGTGGATATGGTCTGAACAATTGGCGCTATCACACTATGGATTTTTCACATCTAACGGAAGCAAACCGTGTAGTAGTATCCACTTATAATGTGAATGTTCTGGGAACTGAGCAGACATTCTGCGAGAAAAATCAAAGAGATAATGAGTCTTATAGAGGTAGATAAGGAGGTTGGTTATAGCCAAGATTTTTCTACATTCTGTGGTTGAATTGATTTTATCCATCAGGTACAATCGAATTCGGAGGTAATGACGATGACGCTACAAGAAATTATTGCCGATATTCACGCCCTCAATGAAGATGTGGAGGTATACGAGCGTAAATATGGCGTGCTTTCTGAGACATTCTACGAATTATATCAAAGTGGTGAAGAACCTGAGGATGAGGCTTGGGTTCTCGATTGGGCTGATTGGGCAGGGGCGTACAAAATTCTACTGCGACGGCAAGACCAATATCGGCGCACTATCGAAGCATTGCGTCAGCAAACACCATCTCTATCCGGTGTAATCGAGAGAACAAGCCGCCGTGAATCCATTCCAGTCGCTTCATAATTATGAGGAATTTGTTTATACGCTTCAAGCACGCTTTCCGGCCATCCAAAGCTCAAGTTTGGTTGTTATTCGCCGGGGTAAGCGCGTGGCCATTTTGCAGGGCGAGTTAACCTTTGCCTATAGTTATCGAGTGGTTATCAAAGAACGTCTATCTTATGATGACGTCGTAGTGATTGAGGATTACGGCTATGAAGTATGGCACAACAGCGAAAAGATAGCTTGGTACGATTCCCAACCGCATCCTGATGATCCTAGTTTAGCCAGTACTCACCCTCATCACAAGCATATTTCACCTAATATCAAACGTAATCGTATCCCTGCACCTCAAATAAGTTTTACTCAACCTAATTTACCCGTGCTTATTCAAGAAATCGAAGACCTCATCAAAAAGATAGAGAAAAATTAGACGAATAGGCTTATATATGGTTTCGCTGCGTTACGTTTTACGTTTCGCGTTTTACGATTTTTATATTTTCACAAAGGTTTGATACTTTTCAACTGTTATGAAAACCGCCGTACTACTTTCAGGCGGAGTCGACAGCTCCGTCGCCCTCAACTTAATCAAACGGGACACCGGTCACGACATCACCGCCTTTTATCTGAAAATTTGGCTGGAGGATGATCTGGCCTTTCTGGGGGATTGCCCCTGGGATGATGATTTGAGTTACGCCCGCGCCGTGTGTCAGCAGGCGGGCGTGCCTCTGGAAATCGTGCCCCTCCAGACCAAATATTTCGAGATCGTCGTCTCCCACGCCATCGCTGAGTTGAAGGCGGGCCGCACCCCCAGCCCGGACATCATGTGTAACCGGCGTATCAAGTTCGGCGCTTTTTTCGAGGCCATCAGCGATGATTTCGACAAAGTGGCCTCCGGCCATTACGCTCAAATCGAAGAACGGGACGGCCTGTTTTGGCTCAAGCGTGCCCCCGACCCGGTCAAGGATCAGACCTATTTTCTATCAACCCTGACCCAGGCCCAGTTGAGCCGCGCTCTTTTTCCGGTGGGCGCGTATCAGAAAAACGAGGTGCGGGCGCTGGCCGAAGAATTCGACCTGCCGACCAAAGCCCGTAAGGATAGCCAGGGCATCTGCTTTCTGGGCAAAATCCGCTACAACGAGTTCGTCGAAGCCTATCTCGGCGAGCAGCCGGGCGACATCGTCGAGCTGGAAACGGGCCAAAAGTGGGGTGAGCATCGGGGCTACTGGTTCTACACCATCGGCCAGCGGCGGGGGTTGGGGCTGCACGGCGGGCCGTGGTTTGTGGTCAAGAAGGATGTCGAGCGGAACATCCTCTACATCTCCCACAAAGAGCATCTGGAAGAGCGCAGCCGCCGCCAATTCAGCGTCAACAACGTCCACTGGATCGCCGGGCCACCCACGACCGACGAGTTACAGGTCAAGATTCGCCACAGCCCCCACGTCGAGCAATGTCGTATCGAGCCGTTGGATGGAGGCCGGCTGTGCGTCATTTTAGACCGGGACGAACCGGGCATCGCGCCGGGCCAGTCGGCAGTCTTTTATGACGGCCAGATTTGCCTGGGCAGCGGGATGATTGAGTGATTGAATAAAGTTTAGGAGACCAATTCCCAATGACCGAATCCCTCAACGACGATTATGACGGCGCGTGGAAAGAAGCTATCGAAACCTTTTTCGAGGATTGTCTGGCCTTCTTCTTTCCCCAGGCCCATGCCGACATTGACTGGAGCCGGGGCTATCAATTTCTGGATAAGGAGTTTCAGAAAATCGTACCCGAGGCCGAAGTCGGGCAACGCACGGTAGATAAGTTGGCCCAGGTCTGGCTGAAGCGTGGTCAGGAGGTGTGGGTGCTGATTCATCTGGAAGTCCAGAGCCAATATGTCGCCGATTTCGGCAAACGGATGTATATTTATCATTATCGGCTATTTGATCGGTATAACCGCCAGATTGCCAGCTTTGCTATCCTGGGGGATGACAATCCCAATTGGCGACCGAATCGGTACAGCTATACGTTGTGGGGTTGTGAGGCCGGGCTAACTTTTCCGACGGTCAAGTTGTTGGATTACAAAAGCCCGGAGAAATGGGCTGAGTTGGAACAGAGCCGTAATCCCTTCGCCGTGTTGGTAATGGCCCATCTCCACACTCAGGCGACACGGCAGCAGCCGGATGAACGGTATGCTTTGAAATGGCAGTTGACTCGCCGTCTGTATGAGCGGGGCTATAGCAAAGCGAAAATTCGCCTGTTGTTCCGCTTTATCGACTGGCTGATGGCCCTGCCCCGCGAGTTGACCTATAAGTTTGAAGAGACACTTACTACTTATGAGGAGGCTAACAAGATGCCCTATATTACCAGTATTGAAAAGATTGGGATGGAGAGAGGGCTGAAGCAAGGGCTTGAGCAAGGACTTGAGCAAGGGCTTGAGCAAGGGCTTGAGCAAGGGCTTGAGCGAGGGCTTGAGCAAGGGCTTGAGCAAGGGCTTGAGCAAGGGCTTGAGCGAGGCACGCTCCAAACCCTTCGCAAGTCGGTGTTACAGGTGTTGACGGTGCGCTTTGGCCAGGTTCCCTCTACGGTGGCGGAGGCTATCGACCAGATTAGTGACGTGCCTCGATTGGAGAAACTCCACGAACAAGCTGTGTTGGTCACCGACCTGGCTGCTTTTGAGCAAGGGATGGGGCCGGTTGACGCTGACAAAGCATAAAGGACACAGAGTCGGCCAAAGAAAATTGCCCTGTTTGGCTGGAAGAGGCCGGGCATCGAGAACACATCGGCTTCGACGATCCCGCCGCTGCGATAGGCAGCGAGGAAGAGATCACCGCCGAATTTCGCCGGGTGCGGAATGAAATCGAAGCGGAGGTTTTGGGCTTCTTGCGAGGACAGAATTAGGTGGGATCGACAAGCGACCGCAAAAATTGTTGACCGGCCTGCTCCAAATCTCCCTCCAGGGCGAAGGTCAGGCTGCGGAGGCGGATGGTGCGGTTGGTTTCATCGAGGGGCCGGGGCAGCGGGCTGGGGTAGATCAACACGGCCTGGTCGCAGCCTGTGGTATGGGCGTAGCTAATCATCTGGTGGATGTCGGCGGCGGCGGGGGCGGTTGGCGCTTTATATTTTGTGTCGAGGACGCAGCGGGGATGACCGCTGGCGGCGTCATAGAGGGCCAGGTCGATGTCGAAATGGAGCGATTGGCTGTCGCTCAGGTTGACTCGCTCCTGGATTTTGAGCGTCACCGTCGGCGGCAGATGATTGGCCAGCCAGCGGGCTACAAATTTTTCGTAGAGGCGGGCCATATCAATCAAAAAAGGCAACATCGGCTGCTCCCCCTGGCGATGGCCGGGGCCACTCTGCTCCAAAAAAAAGCGGCACAGCGCGTGCATGGGCCGGTAATCCTCGGTGAGGCGATGGTACACCTCGGTTCGCCACACATCCGGCGGCGGGGGTTGGATAGTGACCGTGCCTTGCAGGGTGCGGTAGGCCCGGCGGATGGTGGGCAGTACCCGCTCCGAGCAGCGGCCACTGCGGGCGATGGTGAAGAGCGTCCAGGCCAGAATCTGATTGGCCGGGATGTCAGCCGTCTGCTCTTCGTAGGCGCAGGGCAGGGCGGCCCGGCCCGGTCTGGTAATGGCCTGCCGCGTCTCCAGCCGCCCCCGGACGTAGGGCAGTCGTGCCTGCCGGGATAGATAGGCCCGGTGCAACCCCTTGCGCCCCCGCTCCAAAACTCGCAGGGCCAGGACATTGGCCAGCCGCTCGTAAAATTCGGCCAGCGAGGGGCAATCGACCAGGCCACCCAAAAAACGGATGTCCAAATCGTAAGCATACTCCAACATCCGAAACAGATTGCCCAACGGAACCTTTGGCTGGAGCGACAGCGTCAGCGCCGGCGTTAGCGGAATCTGGCCGACCCAGCCCTGGGCCGTCAACTGCCAGCGGTTATTATTTTTGAAGGAGGGCGGCTCGACCGTCACCTGCGAGCGGTACCGCTCCCACAAAATCCGGGCCGCCGCTTCGGAAAAGTCGGCCTGGGACAGGGATTTGGTCTTATATTCGGTGAGGGTGATGATCGTTGGGGCGGTCATCGGTTCATTCTTGGTCACGATGGGAGCGGGAGTCACCCCAGATTTTGCAACAACGCTTCGTTAGTCGGGTGTTTGGCCAGCAGATCGAGCATATACAGCATGGCCTCTTTCGGGGGACGATCCGCCAGGGTGCGGCGCAGGGTAATGACGTGCGGATTGTCGGCGTCGTCGTGGAGTTGCTCCTCCTTGCGAGTGCCGCTGGCGGTCAGGTCGATAGCCGGGAAGATGTAGGCTTCGGCCAGCGAGCGGTCGAGAACGATTTCGCTGTTGCCGGTCCCTTTGAACTCCTCGAAGATGAAATCATCCATCCGGGAGCCGGTATCGACCAAGACCGTGGCGATGATCGTCACCGAGCCGCCATGCTCGATGTTGCGGGCCGCCCCAAAGAGACGGCGCGGAATTTGGAGCGCCCCGGCCTCGACCCCACCCGACATCGTCCGGCTCCGGCCCCGCGATCCTTTCAGATTGAAGGCCCGCACCAGCCGGGTCAGGCTGTCGATCAAAACGACCACATCCCGGCCACACTCCAACTCGGTGCGGATGTGGGCCAGCATCAACTCCGACAGTTCGGTGTGGGCTCGCACCGGCTGGTCGCTGGAGCTGGCAAACACCTCCGCTTCGGTTAGGGCACGCCGAAAGTGGGTCACTTCTTCGGGCCGCTCGTCCAAGAGAAGCATAATCAGCCGCGTTTCGGGCGCATCGGTCTGGATGGCCCGAGCGATCTGCTCCAGCAGCATCGTCTTGCCCGCTTTTGGGGGGGCCACAATCAAGCCCCGCGTGCCCTTGCCGATGGGGGCGATCAGGTCGATGATCCGCATACTCATCTCGCCGTTGGCGGCCAGGTTGAAGCGTTCGTTAGGGTCGATAGCCGTCAGGCGGCGGAACGGCGTGCGTTTGCGAAAAGCGGCCGGTTTCAGGCCACAGACCGACTCGATCTCCGTCAGCCGAGGCCCTTTTTTGCCCGTCTTGACCGGTCCCTTGAGGCTCGCCCCTGCCACGAGATTGTGGGTGCGAATCAATTTGGCGGGAACAAAAATTTCATCTTTCGGGGCAGCCGGATTGTGCAGCCGACCTGACCCGTTTTTGGTCACTTTTAGAATACCACGCTGGGTGTCTGACATAATGGTTTGTTTTCCTTTAATAAGGGGATCAATAGGCCCCCAACTCCCGCAGACGATCATCGCTGATGCCGAAGTGGTGGGCAATTTCGTGTTTAACGGTTCGCTGTACCTGGCGGATCATTTGCGCCCTGGTCCGGCAGACTTGCTCGATGGGTAAGTGATAGATGGTGATTTTATCGGGCAAGACCAGGCCATAGTGGCTGGTGCGTTTAGTCAGCGGGACGCCCTGATACAGCCCTAGTAACAGCCGGCCGGGGCCTAGCCCTACCGAGCGCAGCTCGGCCGGGGTCGGCTTATCAGCCACAACCACTTCAATATTTTGTAACTTTTGCTGGAAAAATTCCGGCAACTCATCCAACGCCTGGACCACGAGCTGTTCAAATTCTTCGGAGCTAAATTTTGGTTCTTTTGTCATAAAGTTGCACACTTCACACGAAACTGAATGTTAATTAGTACGAAAATTTCATAGACGTTAACCCGGATTTTTGTTACACTGTTAAGGGATGGTTCGGAATAAGGTTGACACTTTTTTACCCGCCGGGTTGAGCAACGTCACCCCGTAAAACGCAAAACGTGAAACGTAAGCGGTTATTTTGTCAAAATCATTACGTTTTGCGTCTTACGTTTTACGACGTTGTCAACCAAATTTCTTGGGGATATGGACCATCCCCACCTTTACTTGGGCTGGCTCGGTGCTGGTCCCACCGAGCCAGCCTTCCTTATCCGTTACCTCATTGACAACCCAAATTCCGGGGGGATTACGACGTGGCTCTATCTACCAGAGATCTCAAGCTATCGCAAAAAGAACCATCACCACAAAGGCTCAAACATTTCAGGCTGATTATGTATTCCGAAATCGGGAACGCCCACGTCAAATCGGCTCTGTATGTAACCACCCTGATTTTGGGCGGGGTAATCGCCCTCATCTGGCTGATGCATTAACCGTACACCGTTCAGCCGACCTGAGCCATAGCACCTTGCCACCCTGTGCTGTTGCCTCTTTCTGTTTCCTCGTAAATAATCCCCCAAGCCTGACCAACTTATTTTGTTATCCCCACTTGGCCTCTCTTATTTTATCACGCCTCTCCGTTTGTGCCAATTTGTAAAAATAATTACTTTCATTGAGCCTGCTTTGGTGTATCATATGTTTGGAGTCATTATTTTTGAGGAGGTGTAGGGTAACGAAAGGCTGTGTTGACATTTCGGAGTATGTCAACAGAACCTAACACAGGGAGGAAAAGATTGAGACATTTGAACCTGACGCTTTTCATCATCACGCTGGCCGTCATCGCCACGGCCTGTGTCCCTAATCGTCTAAATAACTCTTTGGACGATAGGGAAGCCGCCGCCGAGCCGGTGGTCGTGCCGACGCCGGACGGACGCAATCTCCAGCCGCAGTTGGCCAACGCCAACATCGACCTGGACGAAGTGGTGGCTCTGCTGCCCCCGGACGGCATCCCGGCGATTCTACCGGAAGAAGTCCCCACAATTATGGTCACCGCCGAGGAAGCCGAGGCGCTCGGTATGGACCCCACGGTGCGGGTTATGGGTCTGGAAATCAACGGCGAGAGCCGGGCCTACCCTATTCCTTTTATGAGCGAACACGAAATCGTCAACGACGAGGTGGGTGGGCGGCTGATTGCCGCCACCTGGTGACCACTTTGTTATACCGGCATCGTGTATGATCGGCAAATTACGGCAGATACGGTTTTGACTTTTGGCGTTTCGGGCATGCTTTACCGGAACGGGTTAATCATGTATGACCATCAAACAGAAAGCCTGTGGAGCCACATTCTGGGCCAGGCCATCGGCGGGCGGTATCAAGGCACGCAGTTGAATTTCATCCCGGCCCTGCACACCGACTGGGCCACGTGGCGGGAGCGACATCCCGATACCCTGGTCGTCAGTCCGGGCCTGTATGGGCGCGACCCTTACGCCAGCTACTACGCCAGCAATGCGGAGGGCGTGGTCGGGCAGGGGTTGCTTGGCGGCGGTCCTGACCGGGGGGATGACATTCATCCTAAAGAGTACGTCCTCGGCGTCCGCCTGGCGGGAGAAGCCAGGGCTTATCGTTTCACCGACCTCCAGCGGGAGCCGGTCATCAATGACCAAATCGGGGATATTCCGGTGGCCGTCTTTTTCGCTCAGGAAACGCTGTCAGGCACGGTTTTTGATCGCCGTCTGGAGGATGACACGATCCTCGATTTCGAGGCGGGAACCTCACCCGACCGGGTGCAGGACAGGCAAACCGGGAGTGAGTGGGACCCCTTGACCGGCGTCGCCGTCAGCGGCCCGCTCGAAGGCACGGAACTGGCCCAGGTGCCGATTACCTACGCCTTCTGGTTCGGCTGGATCGATTACCACACGGAGAGTACGGTGTATGGGATGGATAGATAGTTTTTTTGATAAGAGGTGGATGCGTCACTCCTCTATGTTTATCTCCTCAAGCTCGGTCTTGTACTCCTCGATCTCATCAGCCCAATCTTCGCGCAATTTTTGCAAGAGGTCTTTATCAAAGGGATTGGACTCTTGCTCCAATTGGGCGATCCAGTCCTGCCATTCCTCGATCAAGTCTTGGGCGTCGTCATCCTGCTCGGCCAGCGCGATGGCCCGCCTGAAATCGGCAATAGCCGAGGCGAAATCATCGGTCATAGCCAGGGCCAGGCCCCGGCTTTCATAAAAATCAGCATATTCCGGGTCTAGCGCGATGGCCCGGTCACAGGCCGGCATCACTGCGGTACTCATTTCATTCAAGGCCCCGGCCCAGCACAAATCGCTGTTGGCCTGGGCATCGCCAAAACCGACCATCGTTTCCACGATCCTTTCGGTTCCGGTCAATAGGGTCGCATTTTGGATGTAAACGACGAGAGCGACCAACCCCAAAATAATGACCGTGACTAAGGCCCCGATAATAACCAGACCGCGACGGCGCAACTGCGTGTTGTGGTGCTGCTCCTTTTCCTTTAAGCGTCGTTCCGTTTCGGCTAAGGCCTGGGCTTGGGCCAGCTCGTCCCGCATCTCGTCGGCCTGCACTCTCTGGCTGGCCAGAATATATTCCTGGTGAAGCTGGGTAGGGGCCGGTTTTTTGTCGGTTTGGGTGAAAAGATACTCCGCCTCGGCCAGATCATCGCCGCGCAGCAGATAGCTGTCGTTGCGCCCTTTTCGGTCCCACTCCACCGCCCGCCGGGTCAGCCGGGTGTGGGCCTTCACCCATTCCAGGTCGGTATCCATCGTGACCAGCAATTTTTGGAAGGCATCCTCGAAATCATCTGCCTCCCGGAAGAAAATCCAGTTGATGTGGCCCAACGAGGCCGGCACGCCCTCTGTTTCTCGATATACCAGGGGAATAAGGCGTTTGTTATGTTTGATCGCGTGGTCGAGTTCCTGGCCGCACACCTCGGAGGCGGTGGAATTGGGGCTAATGACGAACACAAAAGCATTAGCCGCCTCGATGCCCTCCTGAATCTCGGCCCACCAATCGGCGGTCAGGGGAATATCTTCCCAATCGACCCAGGTTTCTCGCCCTTGTGCTTTCAGCGCCTCGTGTAATTTTTGGACAAAGACTTTATCTTTACGTGAATAGGAGACAAAAACATCAGACATACTTCCTCCACGATCAAACCTAATAGGAGTTACGCGGTTCGCATCCCGAGTAGCCTTGAAAAGGCGTATCGAGG
>CAZWZZ010000103.1:9916-12008 GCA_964638395.1 uncultured Caldilineaceae bacterium | reverse complement strand
GTCTGCAAATTGCCCAACCACACCAGGCCCCCCACTAACAACAGGGAGGCAACCACGACCACGCCGATAAGAAGCGGCGAAACCGGCGATTTGGACTCCGTTCTCGATGTCGATCTGATACTCTTTCTGCTTTTTGCCAATGTCTTATCCTCCTACTAGATTATATTTCAACTCTTACGTATTATAAGAATTTGCGTTTGTCTGCCAAGTTTGTCATAAAAAAACGTGACAATTGCGATGTTAACAGCAATTGCCACTTATATTTATAGGCGTTGTCAGAGGATAAGGCAAGTTTGGCCGGGTTACGTGCAGTTGACGGCCTCCATCGCGTCGTGGGTGCTGAGGTGAACGTGGTCGGAGCCGATCTGGTCGATGAAGCCGATCTTTTTGAGGCGATCCATGACCGGCCCTTTAATATCGGCCAGATGGACCGTCACCCCCGCATCCCGTAGCTCCTGAATCAGGGCCTCCAACGTTTCCAGGGCGCTGGCGTCGATGAAGTTGACGGCGATGCCGATGAAGATTAGATGCTTGATCTCCGGCTCCTCGGCCACGATTTGGAGAACGGTATCTTCCAGATATTTGGTGTTGGCAAAGTAGAGGCTCTCATCGACCCGGATGGCCACCACGTGGGGACAGGTTTTGACCGGATGGCGCAGGACGTTGCGGTAGGTCTCGCTGTCGCCGACCCGCCCGACGATGGCCATATGGGGCCGGCTGGTGCGCCAGATGAAGAGCAGCAGGGCCGTGCCCACCCCGACGAGGATGCCGATTTCGATGCCGACCGTCAACACAGCCAGGAAGGTGATAATCAGGGAGGCAGCATCCGCTTTGTTGTAATGCCAGACGTGTTTGAGGGTGTGAATGTCGATCAGGCCAAAAACGGCCACCATAATGATCGCAGCCAGGACGGCCTGGGGTAGAAAGTAAAAGAGGGGCGTCAGGAAAATGACGGTGAAGGCAATCAGCAGGGCGGTGATAATCGAAGCCAGGCCGGTGTTGGCCCCGGCGGCAAAGTTGACCACCGAGCGGCTGAAGCCACCCGTGACCGGATAGCCGCCAGTCAGGGTGGCCCCAAAGTTGGCCGTCCCCAGGGCGATTAGTTCCTGGTTGGCCTCTACCTTCTGGCGGCGCTTGCTGGCCAGCGATTTGGCCACGGAGATGCTTTCCATATAACCGACAAAGCTGATGGTCAGGGCTATCGGTAGCAGCGTTTGCCAGATGTTGATCTCGAAATAGGGCAGCGTCAGCGGGGGCAGGCCGGCCGGCACATCCCCCACGATTTTGACCCCGGCTGTCTCGTGCAGACCAAAGAGCCAGACGACCAGCGTACCCCCCACCACCACAATCAGCGGTGCCGACTTGGTCAGGGGAATGACGAGGCCCTCCCGCAGTCCCAACCGCTTGAGCTGCGCTCCCAATCCCCGGTTGAAATAGAGCAAAATCAAAATGCTGACCAGGCCGATGCCGACCGTGACCAGATTGCTTTGGCCCAGATGTTCCCCGGCATAGAGCAGCAGCTCGTAAAACTGTTCCGTGCGGGGGATAGGAAAACCGAGCAGATGCTTCAACTGGCTAAAGCCGATGACCAGGGCGGCGGCGCTGGTAAAGCCGGCCAGCACCGGATGGCTCAGAAAGTTGACCAGAAAGCCGAGCTTGACAAAGCCCATCACCAGTTGCAGCAAACCGACCAGAAAGGCCAGGGTCAGGGCCAGTTGGATGTACTCCCCGCTGCCCTGTTCGGCCAGGCCACCGACCCCGGTGGCCACTAAGAGCGAGACGATAGCCACCGGTCCCACAGCCAGCGTGCGGCTAGTGCCCAGCAGGCCGTAGATGACCAGCGGCACGATGCTGGCATACAGGCCCACCTGCGGCGGCAGCCCGGCCAGCAGGGCGTAGGCCATCCCCTGCGGAACCAGCATAATGGCGACGATCAGGCCGGCCAGCAAATCACCCACCAGATCGTCGCGGCGGTAATGAACCAACCATTGGAGAAAGGGTAAATATTGGGTCAACCGGTTTGAGTCTGCTTTGCCCAGTGTCGGGCTGTGGTCAAGCGAATGTAAAGCCATAAATCTATCTGTCTCCTACT
>CAZWZZ010000103.1:0-9816 GCA_964638395.1 uncultured Caldilineaceae bacterium | reverse complement strand
GTCTCCTACTGTTGAAACGGTAAATTTTGCTGTTGCCAGCCGAGGATGCCCCCGACCAGATTGGCGACCTGAAACCCCTGGTCGGCCAACTGTTCGCAGGCGGTCTGGCTGCGGTTGCCGGAGCGACAGATTAAAACCAGGGGCCGGTCCGGCGGCAGTTCATTGCTGCGCCGGGCCAGGTGAACCAGCGGCAAGAGGCGGGCGTGGGGGATGTGCCCCTCTCGCTGATATTCATCCGGCCAACGGACATCGACAAGCAAGAGGGAATGATCGGTTTCGAGACGCTGCCGGAGTTCAGCCGGCTCAATCTGTTCGACGTTGCTTTGAGGGGACGTTTGTCGTCTGAATAATTTGGCAAACATAAGTATCCTCGGCTAGGTTTGAAGGTTATCTCTATGGATTATGATACCGTGGTTCTATAAAGCAGGTATAAGAAGAATGTAAGAGGAATGTAAAGGCAGAAAAAAAGGACGCCCGCGGGCGTCCTTTTGGGTTTTATACCAAACTACACCGCTACTCCAGCTACGGCTGCGCCGACTCCCCTTTGAAAATCGAGTACAGGTAGATAAATGAAGGAACCAGTACCACTGCCCCCGTGACCAGGGCAATGAGAACAGGCTGCAAGACCGAGGCGGGGGCTGCTGTGTTGGTTAGGGTTAAATCGGGCACAACGATGAAAGGGTAGTGGCTGATGGCCCAGCCGAAGATAATCAGCGTCACCTGCGCCCCGGCCAGCAGTCGGGCCAGTTGGTAGCGCCGAACCCACAAGGCCCAGATGGTCCCGACGGCGGCCAGGCCGGTCGTAATCTGGAAAGGCCAGGACCACCACGCGCCGCTCAACCCCTCCCGCAGGATGGGCGCCCCCTCGCCGGCGGTCAAAAAGGTCAGCCAGGCCAGCCCGCCAACGGCCACCGCCGACCCCAACGCCCGCCGCCGGAAATCCTCCTTCAACTGCGGATCAGCCGCTTCGACCGTCAGATAGACGGCGGCCAGGAAAGCAAACAGGCTCAGGGTAAAAAAGCCCAGAGCAAAAGGAAAGGGCGCCAACCAGGAAGAGAAAAAGTCGGTCTGCACCTGGGCGCTGTCCAGATCAACCCGGATGTCGCCGGTGATGACCGCGCCCAGGGTGACGCCCAACATAATCGGGGTGACGATGCTGGCGATGGCGAAGACGAGGCTCCAGCGCCGCTGCACCTCGTCCGATTGGTCATCATAGGCCCGGAAAATAAAGGCCGAACCGCGCAGGACGATGCCGACCAGCATAATCGTCAGGGGGATGTGCAGGGCGGTGCTGATGGCGGCGAAGGCTACCGGGAAAGCCACAAACAGCAGCACCACCACCAGAATCAGCCAGACGTGGTTGGCCTCCCAGATAGGGCCGATGGCCTGGGCGATGGTCTCCCGCTGGGTTTTGGCCCGGGGGCCGGTCGCCAGCAAATCCCAGACGCCCCCGCCGAAATCGGCTCCACCGGACAGGGCATAAATGATGAGGGCGATTAACATCACACCGCCCACCAGAAATTCAAGCTCAAGCGGGGGCATGCTGTACCTCCTTCTGGCCCGTGCCCGACTCCGGCGGGTCAGGCAGGATGCGGGGACTCTCAAAGACCTGTCGCTTGAGCAGATAGACGACCACGATGGACAGGAAGATGTAGAGGATGGTAAAAGTGGTGAAGGGCACAACCAGCCCCGGCATAGGGGTCACGGCGTCGGCAGTGCGTAAGTAGCCGTGGATGATCCACGGCTGGCGGCCTACCTCGGTCACGATCCACCCGGTCTGGATAGCGATGATGCCTAACGGTCCCGACAGCATGACCAGCCGTAGATACCACCGCTGATCCGGCAAGCCTTTCTTGCGCCAGGCCAGCCAGCCCCCCAGCAGACCAACGGCCATCATCACCATACCGGCCCCGACCATAATCTGGAAGGCAAAGTGGGTGATGGCTACCGGGGGCCAATTCTCCGGCGGAAACTCCTTCAACCCTTTGATCTCGGCATTGAAATCGGCGTGGGCCAGAAAGCTGAGGGCGTAGGGGATCTCGATAGAATAGTAGGTCTCCTCCGTTGCTTCATCCGGCCAGCCGCCGATGCGAAGCGGCGCGCCCTGTTCCGTTTCCCACTGCCCCTCCATCGCCGCCAATTTGACCGGCTGATACTCGGCGACGTGTTTGGCGCTTAGGTCGCCGGAGAGGGGCTGGATGAGGGCCATAATCGCGCCGATGGTCAGGGCGATGGCAAAAGCCCGGCGGTGGAACAGATTGTGTGGGTCGCGCAGGAGCATAAAGGCGTGGATGGCCGCCACCGCGAAGCCGACGGCTTGAAAGGCAGCGATGGTCATATGCAGGGTTTGGGTAAAGGCCGCCGGATTGAACATAGCCACGAAGGGTTGGATGTTGGTTACTTCGCCATTGATGATTTCAAAGCCGGCCGGGGTGTTCATCCAGGCATTGGCCGTGACCACAAAGATGCCGGACAGCGTGCCGGTGATGAGAACCATCAACCCGGCCAGCCAGTGGGCAACGGGCGGCACGCGAGTCCAGCCGTAGAGGTAGATGCCCAGGAAGATAGCCTCCAGAAAAAAGGCAAACCCCTCCAGAGAGAAGGGCATGCCGATAATCGGCCCGGCCACAGCCATAAAATCGGGCCAGAGCAGCCCCAACTCAAAGGAGAGAACCGTGCCCGACACAGCCCCCACCGCAAACATAATGGCCGTGCCTTTGGCCCATCGTTTAGCCAGGATCAGGTAGGTCTTCTCTTTGGTCCGCAGCCACAACCCCTCGGCAATAATCATCAGCAGCGGCATGGCGATACCGACCACGGCAAACACGATGTGGAAGGCCAGCGACATTGCCATCTGCGACCGGGCAAACAGAAAATCGCTCATAGATGTACCTTCTTTCTTTATTCATAAATATGAGTTACGCAGTTGACGCTCTGAGAGGGTTTGCAACCCTTGAATACGGCGGTTAGTGCGAAGCCTCCCCGTGGGACAAACCGCCTATGAGCCAACTGCGGAACTCCTAATAGAATTGAGTTTTAATAACTTTGTTACATATTTCACTAATTATAACCGCTTCGCCCAATAAAGCCAACTCAAGCGTGTAAGCGTTCACCCTCCACCCTTAAGGAAGGAGTTAGGGGAGGGTGGGGCCAGATTATGTTAATTGTCAAAGTGTCGAACTACAAACAGGATACAGGCGGTGTATAAGGTGACAGCAAGAGTTTTGTAAAGATTGGGTAAGGATGCGCGGAATCTACAAAATCAACAAGATTCAGGAGATCCAAAATTGAGGAGACAGCACGCCCACGTGCGGCTCCGTTCGGCACGTAGGCGTGACTCACTCCGCAGAAATAAGAAAATAGAACCACCACCTTCTTGCGGGGAAAACCTCAAACCTGATTCAAATTTTCATCTGGTGCAATGAAGGGTAACGACAGATTTGTTTTACTTATGGGTTACGCGGTTCGCAGCCCGAGTAGCCTTGAAAAGGCGTATCGAGGCCGCGTCCTGAGCTTGACGAAGGGCTGCGTTTGTCGCTCAACTGCGTAACTCCTAATGACATTCCTGAGTATTCAATCGACCGTCTGGCCCCTCTGAAAGATGGCTTCGTACCGGCTCAGCCCCGCCGCCACGTGGAGCGGGATCAACCCGTACCGCTCGACCAGGAGATCGACGGTCGCTCTGGTGGGGAAACCGGCCCGCTCCTTGACCACCGCCTGGCCGATGGTCGCCACCCAGCCCGGCATCAAAAAATCGGCGAAGAGCAAATACCCCCCCGTTTTCAAAACCCGGACCATCTCCCCGAAGACGAGCGGCCAGGCCGCGATGTGGTGCATCACGTTGTTGGTGGCCACGATGTCAAATTCATTGCTCCGGAAGGGTAACCGCTGCCCATCCTGAGTTAAAAAGCGGACAGTGGCCACCCCGTCGCTTTTTGCTTGGGCCAGGGCGATCTGTTCGGGATCGACATCGACGCCGGTCACGGCCAGGTCATACCTGCGGGCCACGGCCAGCGGAGCCACCCCGTTGCCGCAGCCCACATCCAGATATTTCTGCCCCGCCCGCACCTCGATTTTGTCCAACAATCGCTCAAAATGTCGGCTGACCCGTTGGCTCTGGCCGGTGCTGTTCACAAACCACTTTTCGACTTTCCACATTTTCATACGGTGGCGCTCCTGGTGTTAAAAACCAGACCCTAAAAGTTTCAAAAGTCGATTTCTTGACCAGATTTAACTCCAAATTGCTCAAATTTCCGTCTGAAATTGCTTTAGGGTCTTGAACTACGTAAGTCCTGTTGATAGAGAGTGATGGCGTGAGTCTATCCCTAAACCGGTTCGGTGTCTTCCATCAAAAGTAGTATCCAAAGGCGTAACGGGAGTTTAACGAGCGTTTAGTCACCTTTTTTATATACTGCCCACGGGCATAACTAAAACTTTTATCGGACGCAGATTTTCGCAGATTCACGCAGATAAATTCAAAAATCAGCATTTATCTGCGTGAATCTGCGTCCTGTTCAAAAAGCCAAAAGTTACATTTGTGACCGTGCTGAGTATAGCCAGGGGAAACGTAGGAGGGAGCCTGACCGTTAGTCGGGCAATCGTTTTATGACACACAACGTAAAATCATCCGACTGGGGGGTGGGGCCGGTAAAAGCGTGGATAGCCTCGATGATGGCCTCCATCAGCCGGGTAGCCGGGGCCGGGGCCTGGCTCAGGATGACCTGTTCCAGGCGCGCCTCGCCAAACAGCTCCTCCTGCTCGTTCATCGCCTCGGTCACGCCGTCGGTGTAAAAGATGAGAACGTCGCCCGGCTCGATCTCTACCGAGCGCTCTTCGAGCGTGATCTCTTCCAGAACGCCCAAAAGGATGCCTTCGGCTGACAATGGCTCACACTGCCCCCGCCCGGCCCGCCACCACAGCGGCCAGTTGTGCCCGGCGCTGGTGTAGGTCAGGCGGCCCGTCTCCGGCTCCAGCAGCGCATAAAAGGCGCTCAGAAACATCTTGGAGTGGCTATCTTTAATCAGCAGCCGGTTGGCCTCGACCAGGGCTGCGGCCGGGCCGATCCCGGTGGCGGCCACGGTGCGGATGGTGGTCCGGCTAAGGGCCATAAACAGGGCTGCCGGGACCCCCTTGCCGGCCACATCGGCGATGACCACGCCCAGCCCGTTGGCCGCCAGGTTATCCGTCAGGTCGCCCGTCAGGTTGCCTGTCAGATTACCAGTCAGGCTGCCTGTCAGATGGAAAAAGTCGTAGAAATCGCCGCCCACCAGCCGGGCCGGTTGGTAGGCCGAGCAAATCTCCCAGCCGGGCAGCAGGGGACAACGCTCCGGCAACATACTGTGCTGAATCTGCTGGCCGACGGCCAACTCCTCCTCCAACCGCTGCCGCTGGAGTTCCTCCCGGTGCAGCCGGGCATTCTCGATGGCCATGGCCGCCTGGTTGCCCATCAGCCGCACCAGCCGCAGCTCATCCCCATCCAGCAGCCGGGGGGTACGGGTGTTTATCATCAACACCCCAATCGACTTATCCTCGACCACCAGGGGCACGGCGGCGTGGCCCCGAAAGCCCTCCGCCTCGATCCAGTCGCTCGTCCAGGGGGTCGGGTCATCCACATTCAAATCCTCGATGAGCAGCGGCTCCTGGCTCTGCATAATCCGGCCCGACCCGCTCCGCCCGTCGCCGGGGATGTGCCGCCCGGCTGCCGTCGGATCGGTGAGCCAGCCGCTGGCCGCGTAAAAGGCCAGGTCGTCGCTGCCGGGCAGGGACAGGACGATGGCGCAGGCGTCGGCTTGCAGCAGGTTGCACACCTCCTCGACCAGATAGGTCAGCAGATCATCCAGCTTGGGCCGGCTGAGCAGTTGGTTGGAAAAGTCCAGCAGGGCGGCCTGCTCGTGGATGCGCCGCTCTTGCAGCAGATCGAACAGCCTGGCCCGCTCCAGAGCCGCTCCCATCTGACTGCCGACGTTGGCCAGCAGCACCAGCGCCTCCGCCGAAAAGTGATCCCACTCCGGGGCAGCCACATTCAAAATGCCCAGAACATTCTCCCCGGAGCGGAGGGGGGCCGAGGCGTGGACCACCAGCCCGGCCCGGTCGCCGGGAGCCTGGCGCAGGCGGCTACAGCGCACTTCGTTGTAGGCCACCCCCAATTCGCCGGCGGCGCACAACGTTTGACATTCGCAGCCCCCTTTCCAGGCCCGCGCCCGGCTGGTCTTCAGCGCCTCCGGCAGGTTGTGGTGGGCGGCCAGGATATACCCCTTCCCCGCCCATCGGTTTTGGGAGGCCGCATCCTTGAGGAATATCCAGCCCGTCTCCAGCCCCATCAGCTCCACCAGCCGGGTCAGGGCAAAGTCCAACGTTTGCCGCACATCCACCGCCCGGTTCAGGGTGTCGATGATCTGGTTCAGCGTGGTTAGATTTTTGACCAGGTCTTGGTGTTGGCTCATTGCTGGATTGCTATCCTCTCTGTCCGGCTCCGTTGGTGTGGTTCACAGCTTACGCCACTTCCATATTTTTTACAAATTTTTAGAGACTGGCTCCGGGACTGTTGGCGGTTGCGGCAGATGAGGCAGTAAAGAGATAAGATTCATCATCAATTGAGAACACCTACCTAGTCTGGCGCTTTCTTTTTGCTCCCATCGACTGCCTCGGTTATCATATAACCATCAAGCTAATCACCTATGAGCATTGGAGGCTCTACTATGTTTGTTGTCATGAACCGTCTGCCGGTTAACCCGGACTATGCCGATCAATTTGAAGAACGATTCACCAATCGCGTCCGTGAAGTGGATAAGATGCCGGGGTTTGTTCGCAACCAGGTGTTGCGTCCCACGAATCCGGAGGACCCCTATATTGTACTGACTGTCTGGCAATCGCAGGCAGATTTTGAAGCCTGGGTAAATTCAGATGCTTTTAAGAAGGGACACGCCAAGTCCGGCAGCCTGCCCCCGGAAACTTTTCGAGAGCATGGCAAGTTAGAAAATTTTGAAATTATTTTGGACACCGCCTTAGAGTAAAAGAGATGTCTCTATCATTGAAACAATTGAACACAACCACTGCCTATAGAGTCTATACGCTGGGGGAGGAGATTGTCCACGCGGTGACGCACGGCATCGGAGCCGGCTTGAGTGTGGCCGGCTTGACCCTGCTGGTGGTGTTGGCCACGCTGTTTGGCAATGTGTACCAGATCGTCAGTTTCAGCATCTACGGCACGACGCTGATTATTTTGTACCTGGCCTCGACTCTGTACCATAGTTTTCAACATCCGCCGGTCAAACATATCTTCAAAATCATCGACCACGCCGCTATTTTTCTGCTCATTGCCGGGACGTATACCCCTTTTCTGTTGATTGGGGTGCGGGGCACACTGGGCTGGACGGTGCTGGTCATCATCTGGCTGTTGGCTATCGTCGGGGTCTGCTTAAAAACCATATTTGTCAATCGTTTCGATAAAGTGTCGCTGGCAGCCTATATTTTGATGGGTTGGTTGAGTGTCGTCGTCTTGCGAGACCTCCTGCTCAACGTCCCTATCGAAGGCTTGATCTGGCTGGTCGTCGGTGGGGGATTTTACACCATCGGCACGATCTTCTACAGCTTGCAGAAAATCCGCTACACCCACGCCATCTGGCACGTTTTTGTATTGGGCGGCAGTTTATGTCACTACCTGGCCGTTTTGTTTTATTTGACCCCATCCTACTGATTGAGCAGAGCGAGCCGGCCCTATGTCTTTTTCTCTCGAAACAAAACGCCTCATCCTGCGCCCCTTCCGGGATGATGATCTGGATACCTTCGTTGCCTATCGTTCCGACCCGGCCATTGCTCGCTACCAAAGCTGGGAGGCCCCCTACAGCGCCAAATGGGGCGCGGCCTTCATCGCTGAGCTGCAACAGACCGTGCCCGGAACGCCGGGCCAGTGGTATCAAGCCGCGTTGGCCTTGAAAATGTCCGGGGCGATGATTGGCGATTGCGCCTTTCGCGTGCAGGCCGATAACGCCAAACAGGCTGAAATCGGCTTTACCCTGGCCCAACCGTATCAGGGGCAGGGCTACGCGACGGAAGCGATACGGCGGCTGCTCGCCTATCTTTTTGATGACCTAGACTTGCACCGGGTCGTGGCCATCTGCCTCGCCGAGAATCTGGCCTCGGCCCGGCTTCTGGAGCGGGTCGGCATGCGGCGGGAGGGACATTTCATCGACAACGTATGGTACAAAGGAGGGTGGGCCAGCGAGTATTGGTATGGGCTGTTGAAACGGGAATGGCTGTCCAGAAAGGATGCCCCGGATTGAACAACCCTTTTTTTGAAATCTTGGTCATTTTCCTGCTACTCATTGCAAATGGCCTGCTGGCAATGTCGGAGATTGCTATCGTCTCCGCCCGGAAAGGTCGCCTCCAACAGTTGGCCAACGAAGGGAGCCACCAAGCCCGGACAGCCTTAGAGTTGGCGGAAGACCCCAATCAATTTCTGTCCACCATTCAAATCGGCATCACCCTGGTGGGAGTCTTGGCCGGGGCATTTGGGGGAGCGACCATCGCCGAAAAAATCGGTACTCAACTCAGCCGGCTGCCCCTGCTGGCCCCTTACAGCACAGCCATCGGCGTGGGCCTCGTGGTGGTCGCCATCACCTATTTTTCCCTGGTTATTGGGGAACTGGTCCCCAAACGGCTCGGCTTGAACAACGCCGAACGGATCGCGGCGGCGATGGCTCCTCTGATGCAGCGGTTGGCTATACTGGCCTCACCGGTGGTCTGGCTCTTGAGCGTTTCGACCGAAGCGGTGTTGTGGCTGCTGCGGTTCACTCCTTCGACAGAACCGACCGTGACCGAAGAGGAAGTCAAGGTTTTGATCGAGCAAGGAACCCAAATCGGCATTTTTGAAGAGGCCGAACAGAATATGATCGAAGGGGTACTGCGGCTCGATGAACGGCGGGTGAATATGGTTATGACCCCCCGGCCTCAGATCATCTGGTTTGACAGGAAAGCCTCTCCCGAAGAAATCCGGCTCAAAATCGCCGATAGTCCCCACTCCCGTTTTCCTGTCGGCCAAGACAATCTGGATAATGTGCTGGGCATTGTCTACGCCAAAGACCTGCTCATTCAAAGCCTGGCCGGCCAGCCCCCCAACCTGGAGCGGGTGCTGCGTCCGGCGCTGTTCATCCCGGAGAGTGTCTCCGTTTTGAACGCTCTGGACATCTTTAAAGAGAAAGGCACTCACATCGCCCTGGTGACGGATGAATTTGGGGGCATCGAGGGGTTAGTCACCCCCGACGATATTTTGGAAAGCATCGTCGGCGACATTCCCCTGGCCGAGGCAGCCTCGACGGAGCCGGAAGCCAAAGAACGAGACGACGGCTCCTGGTTGTTGGACGGGATGTTGCCTATCGACCGGTTCAAAGAAATCTTTGGCCTGGCAGGTTTACCCGATGAAGAGCGTTTTCTTTATCATACTGTCGGGGGCTTCGTTATTAGTCAGGTAGGGACTATTCCCCAAGAAGGTGATTCCTTTGCATGGGACGGGTTGCAGTTTGAAATCATTGATATGGATGGCCGGCGTGTGGACAAGGTGTTGGTCGTGCCGCCACCCGCCGCCCTCACCAAAAATTAGGAGCATATTATGATGAAAAAGAAACATTGGCATGACTTAACGCCTCCCCAAAAGGTGGGGATGGTTTTGATGAGCATCCTGCAAATCACCATGTTGGCGGCGGCGCTGTGGGATTTGCAGCAACGCTCCGACAAAGAGGTCGTCGGCGACAAAAATCTGTGGCGGGCCATTGTTTTTGTCAACTTCATCGGCCCGCTGGCCTATTTTTTCTTTGGTCG
>CAZWZZ010000102.1:0-12091 GCA_964638395.1 uncultured Caldilineaceae bacterium | reverse complement strand
CCCGAATCTCCAAATCTCTAATCTCCAATCTCCCGGTGAAATAGGGAAGTTAATTAATTCTCATTCCTAAGCGAGTTAAGCCGTGATCAGATGGACGGGACACAACCATTACGGCCGGTTTACCGAATGTGACTCAGTCATGAGATGGACTCCGCCGGCAGATATAGAAGTAATTCATCGGGTCGTGTTCCGGCTCTTCAACTGAAACGTTGCTAAAACCGGCCTCGGCCAGCATTTGGAGCGCCGTTTCCTTACCCCACATCGTACCCAACCCCTCGCCACCGGCCGCCAGGGAGACGGTCATGCAGTGCATCGTGGAGATGGTGTACAAAAACGGAGCCAGCGGATGCTCAACGTTGTGATGGACGTGGCTGGAACCGGCGATATCCTGCATAAAGTAGAGGCCGTCCGGCTTCAAGGCGCGGGCGATATTCGCCAGCACTTTGCCCGGCTGGGCCTGGTCGTGAACGGCATCGAAGGTGAAAATGACATCATATTGGTTTGATTCAGCCAGCGTGGCCGCATCTTTGACCTCAAAGCGGATATTGGTCAGCCCTAGCTTCTCCACATCGGCCTGAGCCACGGCGATGGTATCTTCCGAGAAATCGAAGCCAAAGAAGCGGCTGTTGGGGTAGCTTTGGGCCAGGTGGGTCAGGGCGTGGCCCCGGCCGCAGCCCACATCCAGCACGTCGATGCCCTGCTGCAACTGCTCGGTCAGGCCCGGCACCAGTGGTAAAATCTGCTCAATGAGCGGCTCCACGATGTTGACGTCGCTATCCTCGGCCATAATGTCGTGGAAGCGGTGGAAGTCGGCATACGGCACGCCGCCGCCGTTGATGAAGCAGTCGACGATTTTATCCTCGACGCTGCCCAGGCCGCCGATGTGTTGGGCAAAAAGAGCCATATTGTCTGCGCCGGCTTTACGGGTGAGCATGGTCGCGTGTTCCGGCGGCAAGCGGTAGGTTTTGGTCTCCGGGTCATACTCGATCACCTGGCCGACGACCAGGGCGTTCAGCCACTCCCGGACGTACCGCTCCTGCAAGCCGGTGGCCTCGGCAATCTGGTGGCTGGTGGCCGGCGGCAAAACCGACATGGTATCGAACAGTTTGGTGCGGTGGCCGATGCTGGCCATCAGGGCCAACGCGCCCTGGTTGAGAACGCCGACCATCTTTTCGGCAAAGGCTTCTGCTTTTTGGGGGTTAAATCCGTTACTACTCATTGTTTCGCTCCTTAAGCGTATAGATAGTGTCCCTCTTGAGTGTCGGTGGGACGATATTGGATGATTGTCCCCACATAACAGCGCATCTCTGGGATTTAATGAATTTTTTTTGGACTTGATTCGGTTAATCCTGGTGATTCGTTGTTATATTTTGGTCAACAACACTCGACGGGGAGACTACCAAATATAGATGTTCAGAAAATGTTTTCGATTTGTGGCTCGTAGTAACGACTTTAGTCGTCCAATACGGCTAAAGCCGTCACTACGAACTGTAGGCTTCTACTGCTGTTGAGACTTGGCCAGGACCGGCTCAAGCACGTCCATAACCCTGCCACTACGAACTGTAGGCTTCTACTGCTGTTGAGACTGCACCGGCCTGGTGACGGCCTCCTCTAACTGAAACTGAAAGCGCAGGTTGACGCCCATATAGTCGGTCATCCCCAGCAATTCCTGGACGACCTGACCGGTGATGACCCGGTACGGCCCGGTTCCGCCGGTGATGGCCCGGCTGAAGGGCACGTTCGGTTCAATCGGCTCATACCCCTCGGTGATCAGGGTGGTGTGGCCATATTCCTCGCCAAATTGGAAAATTTGGGTAGTGATCGCCACCGGGCCAGACTCCGAGAGCAAGCCATCATTGACAAACCAGCCCCGGCAGGTCCATTCGCCCAACACCAGGTCGGGAAATTCCGGGCTGCCATCCTCTAGCACGCCGTTCGTGCCGTCAAGCGTACCTTCGGGGTAGATGTACCCCTGGGTGATGAACGTACCGCCGTAGGCCGGGTAGCCATTTTCATGGGTGACATCCTGATCGAACACAAAGCGGGTGGCGTCTTCGGCCACATCAACGTTTAGCTGTGTCACCTCAGCCCGATTGGCGGCGGGTGAATTGGTTTGGGCCAGAGCGACGGCGGCAAAGCCGATCACCAGGGCCAGGGTCACAATCAGTAAGACACTCCAATTGAGAGTACGGTTGGAAAACATACAAACCTCCTAAAAATTAAATATGCGTTTATTTTGGGTTAAAGCTCATCGCGATAGAGCAAACTGCCTCAGTAGAGGGCAATCGCATCCCTTCGACAAGCTCAGGACACAGCCTGAGTAAACCGAGGAACGAGGTTGTATCGAAGGGTGCTGCGCTCTACTGTGTAACTTGGGGTACAGTTTAACAGCCCTGGCAGCAAATTGCCTCTGCCAGAGGTTGGGGTGGGGGTTTGTTTGAATGGTTTAGAAGGGTTGGGGGGCTTAAATCAATCCCAGTTCACGGCCCCGGGCTACGGCCTCGACCCGGTTACGAACACCCATTTTGCCGTAAATCTGGCCGGTGTAATATTTGACTGTGCCGGTGGCGATAATCAACTGCTCGGCGATTTCGGGGTTGGTCAGCCCGTCGGCCATCAATTGCAGGACTTCAACCTCCCGCTCGGTGAGTGGCTCAATCAGGGCGTCAGGTTGGGGCGAGGAGGCGGTGGCGGTGACCGGCTCCTCAAGCGGCGAGGCAGCGGCAAAGGGGGTGGCCAGCAGGCTCTGCACCTCAGCCAGCAAGGGGGACAATTCGGCGGCGGGCGGTGAGACATCCGCCGGCAGACTGTCTCTGGCCTGCGCTCTGATTTCGGGGCTGGCGGCGGGATGATCGGCCAGCAGGGTGAGCAGCGCCAGCCGCAGGTCGGCGGGGCCGGTCTGGGCCAGCAGGTCGGCAATACCGGCCAAGATTGACAGCAACAGCGGAGTGAATTCCATCTCATCGACAATCCGGAGCGCCTCTTGAAATGGCAGGCGGGCCGCCGAGACCTCGCCCCGCCCCACGGCGCTGCGCCCCAAACCGGCCAGCGCGGTAGCCAGCCCGCCCCGGTCGCCGATGTCCCGGTAGATGGTCCGGCTCTGTTCAAAAAGCGGTTCAGCCCCGGCAAAATCGGCCTGTGCCAGCGCGACCTGTCCCAGATGATTGAGGGCCACGGCCTGGCCTTCCGGCTCGCCCAATTCCTGGCGCAGGGCATAGGCGGCCTGATAATGCTCTGTGGCGGCGGCGTACTGCTTTAGAGCGGTGGCAATGTTGCCCATCTCGATGAGGCAATAGGCCCGAAACCAATCATCGCCGGCGGTTTGGGTTGAGGCGTGTGCTTGCTGAATATGCTGATTGGCCGTTTCATAGTCGCCACGCAGCAGCGCCGCCCGCGCCAGCAAATAGCAGGCTGTTTGCAGCGTGCCAATGTTGGGATGATCTTGGCACCGCCGGCGCACGGCTTCGGCGTTGGCGGCGGCATCGGCGTAATCGCCCCGAATGAGGGCCAGAATGCTAAACAGCAGTTGCGGGTCTGAGGTGTATTTGGGCAGCGGTGGAATATTGAGCTGCTGATAAAGCTGGCGGCAGCGGATGGCGGCGGCCTCGGCTTCGGCCAGCCGGCCTACCCGAATATAAAACCAGCTTAAATTTATGAGGGGGCCGATGAGTGTTTTTTTTATGGTGGCCGTTGGCGCTTGCTTATCCAGGCTTTGGATTGCCTTTTCAAAGGCAACGGTGGCTTCAAGGAAGCGACCTCTAAATTGAAAAAACAGGTCTAACGTTTCTTCTGCCTGCTGAATTTCATCAACCTTACCCAACTGAATAGCCCACTGCCATGCGGCCCGAATATTCTCCAACGCCTCCTCAATTTCGGCGGCGGCGGCTTGCTGCCGCCCGCCTCGAACATCGGCCCGCCGCCGGTCCAGAAAATCGATGTAGTAGGCGCAGTGGGCATCATACACCTGGGCCACATCCTCCGGCGAGCGGGCCAGATGCTCGGCGGCGTACTGGCGTAGTAGTTCGTGGACTTGGTAGCGGCCTTCAGGGGTCCAGCGCAGCAGCGATTTATCCACCAGCGCGGTCAGGCTGGCTAACGAAGCCCCGGCTACCTGCTCGGCGGCCTGGCGTCGAAACGCCCCTCGAAAGACGGCCAGCCGTTTGAAGACGGCTTGCTCCTCCGGACTGAGCAGGTTCCAGGAGTGATTAAAAACGGCCTGCATACTCTGGTGGCGACCGGGCACATTCCGCAGCCGGGTTGTCAGAAAATCGAGGTTCTGGCGAATTTCGGCGGCGATGTCAGCACAGGTCAATGTTTTGGCCCACGACGCGGCCAACTCCAGGGCCAGGGGCGTGCCCTCGACCAGGCGGCAAATCTCGACCACGTCCGTTTGCGCCTCAGCCAGCGTGAAGCCGGGCCGGACCCGTCGGGCGCAGCGTTCGAAAAGCTGGACCGCGTCGAAGGTTTCCAACGCCGCCGATTCGCGCTCGGTCGGGTAGGGCAGGCCCTCTACCTGATAGAGCCACTCCTCTTGCAAATTGAGCGCCTCGCGGGAGGTGACCAACAGTTTGAGACCGGCTGTTGCCCGCAGCAAGCCGGACAGGTGCGGCCCGGCGGCCAGCAGATGCTCAACGTTGTCCAAAATCAGGAGCATCTGTTTTTCGCCCAAATAGTTGGCCAGTTGGAGATGGGGATTTTGCCGGTCGGTCAGAGGAAAGTTGAGCGTGTCGGCGATGGCAGACAGGAGCAAATCGGGCGACTCAAGGGCTTGCAGGGGGACAAAGTAGATGCCGTGGGGGAACTGGGCCGGTAGCTGGCTGCTCGTCTGGATAGCCAGCCGGGTTTTGCCGATGCCGCCGGGACCAATCAGGGTCAGCAGACGGCAGGCCGGTTGAGCCAGTAAGTCGGCCAACTCCGTTACTTCCTGTTGACGACCAATAAATGGGGTTATTTGTTGGGGGAGATGAACTGTTTTTGATGAATTGTTGTTTTTACTTATCATATCTTGAGTCCAATCTCAAACGTGGCGTCAACCGCTTTCACCTCGGCCAGCGTGGGCACGCTGCGCCCGCCGCCCAGCTTTTGCACCGTGGCTGCGCCGACAGCATTGGCCAGGCGAGCACACTCGACCGGCGGCCAATCCCACAGCGTGGCCACGATGAAGGCCGCGTCGAAACTGTCACCCGCCGCGGCAGTATCGACCACCGGCACGGCATAGCCGGGCACAGTGCGGGGCGACTGACCAGGGTGGTGAATGGTGCAACCGGCGGCCCCTTGTTTGACGACGACCATTTGGGGGCCGGCAACCAGCAGCGACTCCCCGCCCCCGTCCGTCAGCAGCGGAATCTCTTCCTCGGTCAGGAGCAGGGTATCGACCAGCGGCAGCACCGTCTGGCGCAGATTGTCCGGAACCTCGGCCATCTGTGGGCCGGGATCGAAAAAGATCGGCACGCCGCTCGATTTGGCCAGGCGCAGGGCAGCCACCGTTAAATCAACCAGGCGACTCTCGCGCAAGGTGTAGCCCGCGCAGAAAACAGCTCCGCTCTTTTTGATGAGGTCGGCATCAGCGGCCTCGAAGGGAACAGCCGGGCCGTGGCCGTAGGCCCCCAGAAAAACGTGGTCTCCGGCCTCGCTGACCAGGACGATGACTCGCGTCGTCCTCCCCTCGTGCCGCACCCGCCCCAGATCGACGCCCTCCGCTGCGAGTAACCCGGCTACCTGCTGACCCCACACATCATCCCCCAGCGCCCCCAACGCCGCCAGCGGATAACCCAACCGCGCCCCGGCGATCAAAAAGTTGGCTCCGCCCCCCGGTTCCAGCCGCACCTCCTGGGCGATCTGGTGCTGACCGGCCTCGGCGGGCAGGCTAGGAACGGCGACGATGACATCGGCCACGAGATCGCCGATGGCCGTAATGGGAGGATTTTTTGTGGCTTGACCAACTTTGTTTGACATAGTATAATGTTAATTGAAGTAGTCACTCCGTTGCTAGTGAAAGCCGGCTCTGCATGCCGTGCGTCTGGTAGCCAGACCTAGCTACAGCGGGGTGATTTTTTTTACGTCAAATGGATTGCGTCGTGTATACCAATTTTGCGGATAGTTGGTCGTATCATACAAATCTACGAGTAAACTCACTTTGTCCGCAACCGTGTTATAATAACGCATTTCTCCCCTGGTGAAAGCCCGATATACAGCCCAATTCATGTAGTCGATAAGACTGAGGCACGGTTCTCCCTTCGGCATTTGAGCTTGAATTGTAATCGTCGTGGCTACCGACGTCTGCCACTGTTTTTCAAAACGTTGAATACCTTGCTCAATAGCTCCGGCGAGAGGGATTTGGCGATCCCGAGACCCACGTTTGGCAAAATAAATATGATTGGTTTGATAGCGATGCAAGACACGCTGAAATAATTGTGAGACAAGATGATCGTAAAAGAGTGTCTCCTTGGCCTGAAAATTGTTGCGAAAGACGCGCTCTATTTTTCTGGCCACGATAAATTGGGCCTTGAAATTCAAACCGGTCAATAATTTGTACATTCGATACCGTATTTCAGGCATATCATCTTTGGCGTGAAGGGCGACCGCTGTTTTTTTGAGAGACGGTACCCCTTGAAAATACGGATCGTTAACAACTTCGCTTTGTAGATCAAGTATAGCCCGCCGGATAACTTGCGGGTTTCGAGTTTCAACGAAACCCAAAATGAGGATGGGGGAGCATCCTTCTTGCCCAACAATAAAATTTCCACGCCGATCATAGAAAGTGGGGTCTCCCGACTCATCCATAAAGAACCAATTTTCGCCAACTTTGGGTGTTTTCATTGAATGTTGCTATCGGCCAATTAAGGATTATAGACCTGGATACGCTTATCCGGTACGCGCTGGGCCAGGCGCTCCATACTGCGGTTGACCTGACGAATAATCTCAGTTTTATCGACAGTCAAAATCTGGCGACTCCGCATAATGATCTGGCCGTATCTTCAGAGCGTGCCAAAATTCCTAGCCCTACGAGTCCGCCGCGACAGCGTTAAGACACGAGGACGCACGCCAGACCTTAATTTAAAATCAAGACCCAGTCGAAAAATCTCGGGCATGTAATATTCTTCCCCCTCACGAAGAATGACCCCATTATCTTCTAAAATTTTCAGTTCTTCAAGCCCCAACTGCAGTTGCTCTCGGGTGAAAGGAATCCAGCGGTCATCATCGGGCAAGTCACGTAATCCTAGTAGGATATTGCCTAATCTGGAATTTTCGGTTTGTATTTCCTTAATTTTTTCTTCACTACACGTACCGACGGCATTTCTAATGGCAGTCGGTGCCAGGAGACGATCTGTCCAATACGTATCTTTTGTTGAGTCCTGGGCTGCTTTGTGCAAAAACCTGACTAAATCACGAGCTTGAATTTGTCCATTAAGATCAGAGAGAGCAGCAATAATCCATTCAGTCGAACGTGCTTCCCTGGATCGCTCACTACCCAATTTTCTTCCCCACAACGGTTCAAGTACATCTACCAACTCAGCTTTACCCATTTCCTGCAAGTCCTCGGTGGTTGAAGAGGGTTTTAGTAACACCTGCGCTTGCAGACATATCCATGCCACTAAACGCAACGCTTCTTCGGTGTTCCATTTCAAGGCATAAGGCTCATGTCTGGCTATCAGTTGCGCCGCATTTTGTCTAACGGCGTTGAGAACCATATCTTGACGAGCGAAGATAAGGAGACCCATAGGGCGGCCCGGTTGTTGTTCTAACCACTCTGGGACATCTTGCAGTAGTGAGCGCAGCGCCGTTTGTTCACTTTTTTCTGAAGACAAATTTTGAAATAAATCCTCTAAACCATCAATAACCCCTACAACAAACTGCTTTCGGTTACGCAGATATTCTGCAAACTTCCGGCCGGCATCTTCACTTTCGGTTTCAAAGCCCATGCGCCAAGCAATAATGTTCAACCAACGTTCACGCCATTGTCCTTCGTGCAAGTCGGCTTTTAAATTGTCTCGGATATAATCAGAAATTCGTTGCGATTCACTCAAACTGGAAAGTCCAATGGCCTCTGCCGTTTTACGTTCGGTATTCTGGATAATCTCGTTGGCTGTTTCCTTAAAATTTTTCGATTTAAGAATAGGATAGATATAAGCGTCTATTGAAATTTCTGGTGTACCGACATCTCGAATAAATGTTTGCCAGGTGCCTCGTCGAACAACTTGAATGAATGTATATGTCTTGCCCGCTCCCTTCGCGCCTATACTGATAGTAATCGGTGATTTCGCGCTAAAGTCAGCAGCCAATCGCCGTAACGGTGGAATGACTAAAAACTCCCCCACATTCCCGGTTTCGGCAAAGATGAGTTCATTGGCGAATTGAGCAAGTTTTTCACGTCTCTCATTGAGCGTTGTCGGGTCGATTCTGGCAGTTTCCTGGTCACTCTCAGCAATAGCCGCTCCGGGTAGCCAATCGAGAAGGGGATTGAGTTGTTCAATAAGGTCACGAAGTAACGTCATCACTTTATCCCAGTTGTTGGGTAACACTACAAGGCTTTGATCGAAATGACTGTTCAGAAGTGGATAGTCAGCGATTATATCTTCCGACTCATCTTCCAGAAAAGGTTCGGCTGCGGTTAACAACTGCTTTTCGACAGGTTCTAACGAATCTCTCTTGAAATCATCCGGAACTTGAGAAATAATCAAGGCCGGTAAGGGTTCTTCTTTCTCTTTGGCCGGGGCCAATTCTGCTAAAAGCCGTAGTACCTGACAAGTGCCTTCGATAGATTGGGCACTCAACGTCGTCACTAAAATTCGATATACACGAGGGTCAAGCAACAGACCTGCTGATAATTCCGAAAACCCGGCTCTTAAATCAACGATTACGGCCCGAACATTGAGCAATTTACCGAGTCTGGCTAACATCATTGTCAAAACAAAGGGGTCTTTGGCCCCCTGAATCAGGTGTTCTGGTTCCACCTCAAGCGAAGTAAATTGGTTTAGAGAACGAAAGGCAGGGAAAACGTAGACGCCATCCAGCAATATATGCTTGACCTGGTTAGCGATTAATTCAAGGCTACTGGTTGCCTCTGGGTCGGGGTCGCCGTGTACCAGAGCCAAAAAATCTACAAATGAAATCGTCAGATTTGGAAATCTATCACGTAGAAGCCAGGTCAACCCCGGCGCTTCAAGGTCTCCATCTATCAACAAAACTCGTGACTTTGTGTGTCCTTCTTCGACGAGGGCCTGGGCTAAAGCCAACGAGTGAAGCGTCCGCCCTACGCCGCCTTTAAAGGAGTGTAAAACGACAACGGGAGGTAAGTCTGGAGCAAAAGGTTCAGGGTGATCTATTTCGTAAGGCGGCACAATCGTCGTCGGTTTTCTTAAACTGGGTGTAAAACGAGGATGTGGCAACGTCTCTTCCGTCTCTTCTAAAACTACATCCAACCGACGGGGACGGTCTGGCCCACTTTCTAAAAGAATATATGAATGTTTGTCCGCAGCCGCTTCAAATCTTGGCTCAAACTTCTCAGCCAACCATTCTAACGCCTCATTATTTTTGCCCGGCGTTATCCCCAAAGTCAGACCATCCCAATAAGCCCGCGCCCAAACTAACCAACCAGGCCAACCGCCATTTTTCTGGCTGCGTAGCAATACCTCTTCAACATCGACCCAGGTATATAAACGGATGTCTGCTGGAATCATAACTAAATATTCTCCTTAACCCATCCATTGAGTTTATTCAACCATCTGACAATTTTCGTTTCATCCTCAGGCTCAACCGCAATACCGTAACGCCACACTTGATGTAGTTGATCTATGCTCCATGACGATTTATCTTTTTGTAACCGAAAGTCTGAATTTGTTCCCGTGACCGAGGCAGGTAACCGCAACTCCTTGATTAACACTGCAAGATTATGACTACCCCGTATTTTATCATCCGAAATTTGGTCGGTCGTTCTCAAGTTATTTCTTTTCAGATAGATTGCCTTAAGCCCACATTCGACGGCATAGAAATTCAGCAAATTATGGGAAGTCGTGGTATTCTCGTTAGCGACCCCAACATGCTGCCAGAATGCAGATTTTAACTCGCTCCATCCTGCCGCTATCACAAACCTAATCTCCTTGATTTTTACAAAATTTCAGATTTCGTTACCCTACACTGAACATAAGTTCGGCGAAAATCACCCAAGATCAGCATCCCGAGTAGCGCGGAACATCGTGTAGCGCGTATCGAGGCCGCGTCCTGAGCCTGTCTGAAGGGGGTGGCGGCACCCCCCAACGCTTCAGGGTCAAGCCATACCCTTCGATACGGTTTCCGCTCCGCTCCAATCCAATCTACTCAGGATGCTACCCTTGAGGCCAATATTATGTCATCCCCCAAATCCGAACATCCGCACACACCCACCGACTGCCCACCAAAATTTTTTTTCACTCATCAGACCTCATCCCCCTGATCCAAAATATCGCCGATGACATCCTCCTCATCTTCGGGCAGGGAGGCTTCGTAATTGTTGAGGGCGATGTGGTACAAGCCCAACGCGGCTTCATCAAATTTGTAGATGGGGTTCGCCTGACGGATGAGGTTGGTATACTCCTGGGGAATGGCTTCGATGCCATACCAGGCCCCGGCGATGGCGCAGGCAATGGCCCCGACGGTGTCGGCATCGCCGGACAGGGCGGCGGCGTAGATGGCCGTTTCGATGGGGTTGCCGTTGGCCATGGCCAGCACGCCGAAGGCGCAGGGCACGGCATCGGCGGCGGCCAGTGTGGAGCCAACGAAATCATACAAATTTTGCAGCCGGTCCCGCTCCGAGATGTTGGCGTCCGTGGCCAGTTGCACGGCAAAGTCAATCTTGCGGGAGACCGAGGCCCCAAACCAGGGACTCCCGCGCCGCACACCAAGGTCCGCGCCGTGAATTGCCACGTTGATGATATCCTCCAGCGTCGTATCGGGAGCCATCGCCTGGGCCACGGCGGCGGCGACGGCACAGGCGGCGGAGACGGCCACATCGGTGAAGTGGGTCGGCGTGCAGGCGATGACCGCATCTTCGATGGCCGCGTCCGGGTCGTTGGGGTGGATGAGACCGATGGGGCTGATGCGCATTGCGCCGCCGTTGGTGTCGCCGTACAGGCCGGTGGTGTGGGGGTCCTGGCCCGCTTTCAGGGCCGTCACCGCCCGGCGGGTGCTGGGGCCGACGTAGGGCGATTCCTTCCCGCCAATCTCGTCATACCAATTGACAATAGCCTCAGCCGCGCCCTCGACCGTAATCTGGCCATCGGTGATAATCGCCTGGGCCAGAGCCATCGCCTGTTGGGTATCATCGGTGATCTGCCCGGCCTCCAATCCGGCGTGGATGGGATGATCGGCCGGGGCGGCCACCAGGGTTTCCAGCCAACCCTCGTAATATTGCCAGGTTTGCTGCGGTCGCAGATAGGCGGGCATGCCCCAGGCATCACCCAGCGCTTGCCCGAAAATACCGCCTAAAATGTGAGCATGCAGGTTGTCTTGAATTTCCATTCTTTAAGCCAATCCTTGTTCAGTTGCCATTTTTTCTTCAAATTTGCGAGCATTGGCCGCGATCTGGGCCTTTCGGCGCAGGTTGTAAAGCACCAGAGCGGCGATGGTTACAAACGGGGGAATCATCTCGATATATTGGTTGGGGATGCTCAACGTCCCCAACTGCGCCCCCAGGGCCGTGGCCGCCCCAAAAATCAGGGCGGCAATCAGCGTGCCGATGGGGTTTTTGTTGCCCAAAAAGACAACGGCCAGGGCGATAAAACCTCGGCCCGCCGTCATATTGGCCTGGAAAATCGTCAGGTAGCCCATACTGAGATTGACCCCGCCCAATGCGGCAAAAAAGCCGCTCAACAGCAAGGCGATATACTTGACCCGTTTGACGTTGATGCCGACCGAGGCCGCCGCTTCGGGATTTTCGCCGACGGCCCGCAGATGCGTACCCAACGGCGTGCGGTACAGAAAAACCCAGACCAGGCCGGTAAAAATAAAGGCGGCATAGGTCATCACGTTGTAGCCGGTCAGATTTTCGGCATTGAGCAATGTGCCCAGGCCGGGTACCATATTGACAAAGGGAACCACGACATTGGGCGTAGCC
>CAZWZZ010000101.1:0-12094 GCA_964638395.1 uncultured Caldilineaceae bacterium | reverse complement strand
CTGGTATGGCTATCAAGCCCAAAAAACAGGCGCAGTCTTGAAGACTGCGCCTGTTTGGACTGGTCTAAAGAAACTCATCCCGGCCGGAGCGGCCCTTCTCGGCGGCGCAGCTCTGAGCGGCGGCTGGTGGTTTATCTTCATCTGGCGACAGTTCAACCAGGTCGAACAACTCGGCTGGTGGCGCGGCTCCTTCGCCGCCCTGGTGGCCAGCACCAGCGACGCCACCCTGCGGAACGTTGCTGCCGGTGGCCGTATCAGCCTGCCGCCTCTGGCCGCCTGGCTCGATTGGCCGCTGCATCTCTTTCAATCCTTCTGGGGACGCTTCGGCGGGGGCGGCTCCATCACCTTTCCCCTGTGGGTCTACTGGCTCCTGGCCCTCTTCTGCCTGCTCACCTGCCTCGTCCCGCTTCGATCACGACTGACCAATCACCAATCTCCCACTCCTTCGGCTCCGCTCAGGACAGGTCTCCCCCGCTCCCCTATCCGCCTCTTCCTCCTCACGCCCCTCTTCTTTCTGCCGCTGCCCCTCCTCCGCTTCATCCTGACCGGGGGCAACATCACCGAAACCGCGCAAGGCCGCCACCTCTTCCCGGCCATCTCCGCCATCGCCCTGGCCCTGGCCTGGAGCCTCGGACGACGAACGAAGGATGAAGAACGCAGGAGGGCTACTCTATACAAAAAACAGGACAGCACACGCAGTACGTTTTACGCTTTACGTTTTACGTCTTACGCTTCACGTTTTACGTTTTACGCCCTCCCCCTCACCCTCCTGACCCTCAGCCTGACCGCCCTGCCCCTCATCCGCAGCCACTATCCGCCGCCCATTCCGCTCCGCACCACCGCCGAGGCAGCCACGGCAGCAAATTTACTCAACGCCCGGCTGACCGATAGCTTGACCCTCGTCGGCTACGACCTCGGCCCGGCTGACAATGGCCGCTTGCCGGTGACGTTGGTTTGGCAGGCTACCGGTATCCCGCCCCAGGATTACCTCATCAACCTGACGATCACCGATGCCGGCAACCAACCCCTCGGCAGTTGGCTGGGCCACCCGGTCGGCGGGCGTTATCCCACCCGCGCCTGGGATGCGGGGGACATCCTGCGCCACACCAGCCTGCTGCCGCTACTCCCGGATTTACCGGCCACTCAAAACGCCACCCTAACCTTACAACTACTCGATTCATCGGGGCAAACCGTCGAGGCTTCTTTGCTGTTGACCAATACCCTGTCCCTGCCTGCGACCCCGGCCGCCCCCCTGCACCCTGACCGCCTCCGGGCCGATGGCTTGCCCAACGAGGCTCCCTTCGCCTACCGTAGCACCCTCAGCTTTGTTTTACCCAACAGGTCCAGCCCGCCCAACCTCGTCGCTCCCGACGGCAGGAGCTTCGCCCCGACCCACACGTTGACCACCACCGGCGGCAGCCTGGCCCACTTCCTCGTCGCCGCCGACTGGCCCAGCGGCAATTACCGGGTGGTAATGAATAATTGGACAATGAACAATGAACAATTAGACAATAAACAATTGGGCAGTGAACAAGCACCAATTACCAATTACCAATTACCAATCACCAACCGGCCCCGCCAATTTCAGCCGCCGCCGCTGACCTACCCGGTTGAGGCCACGTTCGGCGGAATGATGACTCTGCTCGGCTATGATCTGCCCCAACGCCGGGTCGAACCGGGAGAGAATTTCCCGATCACCCTCCATTGGCAAGCCGAAAGGACGATGGGCCAAAATCTGGTCATCTTCAACCACCTCCTTGATGCCCAACAAATCCAGCGAGGCGGCCAGGATCGCATCCCCCTCAACCATTACGCCACCCTGCTGTGGGTTCCCGGCGAAATCGTCTCCGATAGTTACGTCGTGCCGGTCGCAGCCGAGGCCCCGCCCGGCGTTTATTGGCTCGATGTCGGTCTCTACGGGACGGAGCGGCCCGATCTTTCGCTGCCGCTTTTTGAGAACGGTCGGCCCATCGACCGCACCGGCGTGCTGCTTGGCCCGATCAAGGTCGGTGGTCCCCCGCCCCAGGTCACGACGACCACGGCCCAGCCGCAACAGCCAGTCCGAGCCACCTTCGGCGAACAGATCACCCTTCTCGGCTTCGATCTGACGGACCCCGCCGGGCAGCCATACCCGCTCGATGAGACCACCGGCCCCATCAATGGCCGCCTGACCCTTTACTGGCAGGTCGAAGCGCCCCCTGCGGCTGAGTATACCGTCTTCCTCCATTTAGTCGATGCTCAAGGGGATGTCGTTGCCCAATTCGATGGCCCGCCCGCCGGCGGGCTTTATCCGACCACGCTCTGGGAACCGGGCGAGATCATCAAAGATGAACGGCCCGTAAACGGTCTCTGGCTGGACGGACACCAACTCCAGGTGGGCCTGTACCGGCCCGACACCGGTGAACGGCTGCCGCTTCCCGGAACCCCTGCCGGAGCATTTGATCTGTTAGAAATCGAGAGATAGTCGTAAGCGTTCACTCCCTCAAGGGCGAGGAGTGAACGCTTACGACTATTGTTCTACCAACTGCGTAACTCCTGCTAAAAATCCGCACTTTTCAAAGGGGGACACGAATTTTAGTTTCGCCGTGGCGTGATTCTGATTCAATATCCTTCAGCTCTTCCATACTTTTTATCAATTTCATCAAGCGGATATTGTAATTCATAATCCAGGCGGTAAAGTGGGTGATGCCCAGCGTGCGGGCGTGACGGGCCAAGACGCGGAGGAGATGCCGGCCCAATCCTCTGCGCTGGAAATCATCCCGGATGACGACGGCCACCTCCGCCTCGGTGTCTGTGGGTTGCGTCCGCACGAATTGAGCGACGCCGACAGCCTGTTCCCGACCATCCGCCTCGCGGATCGTGGCCACGAGCGCCACGTGACAATCGGTGTCGGTGGCCGAGATGGCGGTCGCTTCTCGCAGAATGACCTCCTCCGGCACGCGGGTGGTGTAGAGGTGGAAGCGGAGCCGTTTGCTCTCCGGGGAGAGCCGGTTGAACATCTCCACCAAGAGCGGCGCATCCTCTTTTTGGATCAGACGAATGGTTACTTCCTGTCCCGAATGGGTTGTGTATACGCCGAAATCTTTCATCATTGTCACCTATCGCCGTCAATTTCTTGCCAGAGACACCATTCTGTTATATGCTCTGCTTGTCATCAAATATTGTCTGAATTCTAACCGAATTTGCTTAAATCTCAAATAACAGAAGGTGCATGATAACATGACAATGGAATACAAAAAGCTAGGGCGCACAGACCTGTCGGTCTCATCCCTCTGTCTGGGAACAATGACGATGGGCTGGACCTCGGATAAACCAACCTCCTTCGCGGTGATGGATTACGCCGTCGAGCATGGCATCAACTTTTTCGATACGGCCGATATTTACTCCTTCTGGGCGGAGGACAATGATGGGGGGGTGGCCGAACAGTGGATCGGAGAGTGGCTCCGGGCGCGGGGGGCCAGAGACAAGATCGTGATCGCCACTAAAGCGCGAGGGCGCATGTGGGAGGGGCCGGACGGTGAGGGCTTGAGCCGCGCCCACCTGATGCGGGCGGTGGAGGAGAGCCTGCGCCGTTTGCAGGTGGAGACCATCGACCTGTACCAGAGCCACTGGCCGGATGATGAGACGCCCCTGGAAGAGACGTTCCGCGCCTTCGAGACGATGATCGAACAGGGCAAAGTCCGCTACATCGGCTGCTCAAACCATATGCCGCTGCAACTCCGCAAAACGCTCGATCTCTGCGCCACGCACAATCTGCCCCGCTATGAGTCGCTCCAACCTCATTACAATCTGGTTCACCGGAATGAGTATGAGGCGGAGTTGATGGACATATGTAAGCAGGAAAATTTGGGAGTCATTCCCTACAGCCCGTTGGCCGGTGGCTTCCTGACCGGCAAATACAAACGGGGCCAGACCGCGCCGGCCGACAGCCGGGGGCACGGCAACGACCGCATGAAGCCTTATATGAACGATCAGGGGTATGACATCCTCGATGCGCTGCGGGAGATCAGCACCAATCACCAGGCGACGGTCGCCCAAACTGCCCTGGCCTGGATTCTGGCCAACCCAACGGTCACGTCGGCCATTATTGGGGCCAATCGGGTCGAGCAGTTGGCCGACACGATCAAAGCCGCCGCTGTGCGTCTGTCCGCTGACGAGAAACGTTACCTGGATAGTTTACCCAGTCCGACGTAACCTACGGCAGTTCCGAAAGAGTGCGTCCCAACATTCGGATAGGTACAGAGGGGCGTGGGGAGAAGCCGGAAAGACCTCTCTCGGTGGGGGTAGTTAGCGAAGGCGAGGTCGGTCGGGAAAGACTTCTCTTTAGCATCAGAGTATGTTACCGTAACATTATAGAACTACTACTCACGCCAGGGTCTGTCCCAAATTTTAGGGGAAGCATCCCGAGTGATTGGAGCGGAGCGGAAATCGTATCGAGGGGTGCGGGTTGGCCAAGGTTTGTGGTCTGAGCCGCACCCCTCGATACGCCTCCGCCTGGCTTCGGCTACTCGGGATGCTTCCTCCTGAAATCTCGCCTAAATTCTGGGACGCACCCCTCACGCCAATAGCAGTTTTGTTTACGTTGGAGTTGTGGTAGAATTTGGGAACGATGCCATCGAGACCTGTCAGAAACCTGACAGGTTCGTCCCGAAAGTGAGAGGCGCATGCTCATCTCGTGTGATCGAACCAATTTCCCCCTGGTGGCCATCGAAGAGGCCGGAGTCGAGGCCCACCTGCTACCCATCACTAAGGTGCAGTTCAGCCAATTCATCGACGAGACGAAGGCGGTCAATGGGGCGAAATATCAGGCTATGTTGGCCCTCAATCCGGCGGTGGCTCCCCGCCAATTTCTGGCTGAGGAGCGGGAGCAACTGTTTATCAGCGGTATTTTGCCCCAGGAGGCCCTGGCCTTTGCCCGTTGGTTGGGCGAAGGGTATGATCTGCCGACGATCAAAGAGTGGCGGGCCATCTACGCCGCCCTGCGCCGGGAGCCACCCCCGCGCCACACCCACCTGACCGATGTCCTGGATGGTCCGGCCCGGACGATTATCAGCAAGCTGGCCGATTATCTCCATATCCGCTCCATGCGGGATTTCTCGTTGATGGAGGGGGGGCTGGTGGAGTGGGTGCGGCAGGGTCAGACGTGGGTCGGCGTCGGCGTGCCCCGGCCCGAATTTCATCCCAATTTGTGGAATGTGTTGACCAATGAGGTGAAACCGATCCGGGTCGGCCAACGGGTTCCTTACTTTGGGTTCCGGCTGGTGCGGCGGGGGGATTGGTATCTGGCCAACCGGGATGAGGCCCGTTACATTTTTTAGGAGCGTACGATGCCCGACATTCAAGCCTGGCAACATATTTATAGCAATGTCGAAAAGGAACAATCGCCCCAACAGCGGGGCGGCTTTCAGACCCTCTTTTATACCAAAGCCGGCCTGACCGAAGTGGACATCTCGGAGATGGAAGGGCGGCTGCTCTACTTTCCCGATAAATCCGAGGCCGAACCGGTCAAGCGCCTCTTTTTCAGCACGGCCAGCGGCAAAGGGGTGGTGGCCCAGATCGTGCCCCTGCCGGCACCGGACCAGTATGGCCGCAAAGGGCGGTATCTGGCCCACGCCCTGGTCTTTGCCGCCGCCGATGTGGCCCGCTTTGGAGCCAACCCCTTCCGTATTTTTCGTCACGTCACCTTCTTTGAAAGCATCGAGCAAGCCCTGGCCCAGGGGGATTTCGAAAGTGGTAACATCGCCCCGGTGACGGTGTCCGTGCCGGAGACCACGACGGGCGATGTCGAGGCGGCCGGGCAGTGGGCGGGGGCCGAGTTGAAAAAATTGGCGTTGCTGGCTCTGCGGGCGGAGGAGCAGACCGAGGGGCGACAGGCGACGACCCTGGCCGGGGAGCCGGCCCAGATCGAGGCGGCGCTCGAGGCGGCCTTTCTGGCCGTGCCCACGCCGCTGCGCCCCCGGTGTACGTTTGACACCTATTTTTACCGCTGCAATCTGGTGGCTACTTTCTATTGGGCCATCGGCCTGCTGGAAGCACCGGTCAGCATCAAGTTCGTGCTGGTCGAGGCCGGGGCCAGGCAGGTGCGGGGGGAGCCGCCGACCGAGCCGGAGACAGCCTATGAGCGGTGGGCGCTGGCGAAGATCGAGGCCCACCAGTTGGCCGACATCGCCCGGCAACGGGAGGCGGCCTATGCCCTGGGTCAGTGGCTCGACCGGCAGATGTCTGACGAGGCGTTACCGGCAGCGCCGTCCGAGAGCCTGGTCAGCGATCTGTTCGGGGTCAACGGCCCGGCGGTGCGCTCGTTTCTGGGCCAGCGTATTGGGGAGGTTCTCCCGGCGGCGTTGGTGGCCCGGGCCGTCGATTCTGTTTACCGGCAGGCCGAGCCGCCGGCCCTGTACCGGCAGCTTCGGGAGGGGTTTGCCGTCGAGCGTCTGTTGGCGGCGCTGTATGACAGTTACCAAGCCCAAAGCTTTGCCGAACCGCCGCCGGCTGAACTCAAAGCGTTGGAACAATTGCTGGAAACAACGCCCCAGCCGCTTCTGGCTCTGTTCGTGGCCTATTGGCGCAGCCCCCGCCGCCGGTTGCCGGCGGCCCTCGAAGCGGCTGATGATGAGACTTATCGCCAATTCGGACAGATTGCTTTGAATTTGGAGCTGGTGGAGCCAATGCGTCTGTTGAGGCCGGGGCGGGGAGCGATGTTTCTTGATCTGTATCTGGCATCGGAGGGCAAAGAGTGGTCGGATTTGGTGGCAGCCCTCATCGAGGCCGGAGAGGCGCGGCATCTGGGCCGTCTGTCCGGGCGGGTCGGCATCTGGTCCGGCCGGGAATTGACCCGAGTGGCTAAACTGATCGACGATCAAGCGGCTGTGCCGGAATCTTTCAAAGATGCGGTGGAACAGGCGATTGCTGCACTCCCGCCAAAGCGGAACATCAGAGCCTTGATTCGGGCGGCCTGGCGGCGGTGGCCCGGCCTGGGCGAGGAGTGAGAGTGGGGTAGACCCCCACCCAACCTTCCCCGCAACGGGGGAGGAACCAACTTCTGATGCGGAGGGAGTGAGGGGGGCGAACGTAGAATAAACGCTATTCAGCGGCGCTATCCCGCAGCAGGGTATAGATCTCTTCTAACAGTTCATCTTCAGTGAAGGGTTTGGCCAGGAAATGGTTGATGCCCATCTGCGAGGCTTTGCTCAGGTGGAGGGAGTCAGCCCAAGCGGTGACCATCATAACCGGAATATCCTTCATGTTGGGGTCTTCCTGGATTTTTTCGTAGATTTCGAAGCCGTTCATCGCCGGGAGCAGGATATCCAGAATGATAAAATCAATGGCTTGCTCTTTGAGCTTTTTCAGAGCCGTCACCCCATTGGCTGCCGTCGTGACGTTAAAGCCAATCTCGCTCAACATCTCTATAAAGACCTGCCCCATAAAGCGATCATCTTCTATAACCAAAACGTGAGGGTTGGCTTCAAAATAGGGCAGGGCACCATCAGGGATTAGAGCTACATCGAACTGAGATGACATGGATTACTCCTTAGCTAAATATGAACGAAATGGGCGTTTAGATCATCAGGAAATGAGCCAAGACGCTCAATGTTTCTCAAATAGGACACAATTTGAGACAATTTTCGGCGTTTTTATCAAGAACCGGTCAAAAGTTGAATGTCTTTTTTGTTTCGACGTTTCCTCTGTCTACGTTTAATTATATAGTAAGGTAAACCGCCAAGCAAGATAAAGGGCAAAATTGTGTTGACTTCAACCGTTGTGGTGTCTGTGGCGACTCCCCCATCCCCATCCCCGGCCTGGACAGTGACGGTATAAATATTGGGCGCACCAACCGTGGTGAAGGTAACCGTCGCTCCCGTGCCATCATCAAACAAGCCATCATCATCGAGGTCCCAATTATAAGTCAGGGGCAAATCACCGACGGCATCCGTGCCGGTGGCTGTCAGGGGGATGGCTGTGCCCACCGTGGTCGTGTAGGGGCCGCCGGCATCAACGGTGGGCGGCCCATTCTGAATGGTAACGGTGATAACATCGCTGTCGAGACCGCCGTCGCCATCATCCACCTGCAAGGTGACGGTATAAACGCCCTGATCGGGGAAGGCGTAGGTGGTGGTGATGTTGGTCGTGGTGGTAATGAGCGTATTGGTGGCTCCATCATCAACCAGCCAGCTATAGGTCAAGGTATCGTTGCCGGGGTCGGTCGAGTTGCCGCTGCCAAAGATGATCGGAATACCCTCCGTTTCGGTCACAGTACTGCTGGTAATAACCGCCGTGGGCGGCCCATTCTGAATGGTGACGGTGATAACATCGCTACCGAGACCGCCGTCGCCATCATCCACTTCCAGGGTGACGGTATAAACGCCCTGGTCGGGGAAGGCGTAGCCGGTGGTGATGTTGGTCGTGGTGGTAATGAGCGTATTGGTGGCCCCATCATCGACCAACCAGCTATAAGTCAGGGTATCGTTACCGGGGTCGGTCGAGTTGCCGCTGCCAAAAATGATCGGCGTTCCTTCCGTTTCGGTGATGGTACTGCTGGTGATGACCGCCGTCGGGTCCACATTGGTGACCGTGACCGGAACCGTCGTCGTCCCCATCGCCCCATCATCATCCGTTACGGTCAACTGGACATTATAGACCCCCGTGCCTTCATCATCATACGTATGGAACACCAGGCCGTTGGAGCCGGGGCCAATCGAGTTACCATCCCCAAAATTCCAGAGATAGCTGTCGATGCCACTACCGGGGGCCGTACTCGGATCGTTTGAGGAGAGACCGTTGAAGTTGACCTGCGTCCCTTCGGGCACGGGGTTCGGGCTGACAACGAACACTGCGTTGGGGGGCAGGTTGTTGACCTGGACGGTGGTGGTATCGGTGTCCGTATCTCCGTCCGGGTCCCGGACAGTCAGGGTGACGGTGTAGGTGTTGTTATCGGTGTAGATGTGGGTCCGGGTGACGGTGGTGGTGCCAGTGTCCAAGTTCCCATCGCCGAAATCCCAATCGAAGGTCAACTGGTCATAGGTCGGCGGCGTGAGGTCGGAGGGGTCGGTACTGAGGCGGCCATCCAGCACGATCGGGCTATTTTCATCGACCACGTAAGGCTCTCCGGCGCTGACATCGGCGATGGGCAGAGCGTTGCTGATTTCGGCGATGGTATTGTTCAAGGTCTCGCCGCCATCCTCATCCCGGACCCGGAGGGTGACGGGGTAGGTTCCCTGGGTGAGCCAGGTATAGTTGACCGACTGGCCGGATAGTTCGTAAGTGTCATCATCATCGATGTCCCAGTCATAGGTCAGCGTATCCGAGGCGACATCCGTGGCCGTGGCTGCGGTCAGCGTGACCGACTCGCCTTCGGTGGCGTTGTATGGTCCCCCGGCATTGACATTGGTCGGCGCTCTGTTTTCGACCGTCACTCTGATAACGTCGATGCTCTGACCGATTTCACCGTTGGTGGCCGGGTAATCTTTATCCCGCACCCGAAGGGCCACATCGACGATTTCATCATCCAGATATTGGCGGCTAACCGATACGCCCGTAGCTTCCTGGTTGAAGGTCGCCCCATTGTAGCTGAAATCCCAGGCATAGGACAAAGTATCGTTCGGTCCCACATCGCTGCTGGCCGATGCGTCCAGGGATAATGTCTCCCCCTCCGGGATAGTCCGGTCGCCGCCGGCCTCGGCCACCGGGTTGACGTTGCTGATGGTCACATTGAAGAAGTTGGTTCCCACGCCGCCGTCATCATCCCTGACCCGCAGGGTGGCGCTGTAGACGCCATTGTCGGCGTAGAAGTGGCTGGCATCGACGCCGGAGAGCGGCGGGCCGCCATCCCCAAAATCCCACTCATAGGTTAGCGTATCATCCCCCACATCGCTGGAGTCGTTGGCATTGAAATTCAGGGTGCTGCCTTCTGTGCCGGAGGTGGGGCCATTGACGATGGCCGTGGGAGCGACGTTGTAAATCGAGATGGCGGTGGTGGCAAAAATTTGGCCGCCATCGCCATCTTCAACCCGGACGCCGGTCAGATATTGACCATCGTCCGGCCAGGTGTGGGAGGCCGAGGCGGACAGTTGCCGGTTGAGATCAAATGAGCCGTCGTTATCCCAGTCGTAGGAGTAGGTTAGGGTATCACTGGCCACATCTGTGGCCTGAACCTGAACCGTGACCGAGGAGCCTTCGGCCATCGGGCTGTTGTTGGAGATATTGGTAATGTCCGGTTGGACATTGCCGACAGAGACCGTCAGCGTATCGAGGGCTACGCCGCCATCCTCATCCTGAACCTGCAAGGCCGCTACCTGCGTTTTGGGGCCATCGGGATAATAACTGGAGACCTGAGGTCCAACAGCGTCCGGCTGAAAGGTGCTGCCGTTGTAATCCAGATCCCATTCATACGTCAGCGTATCAAAATCTCCCGCCGGGTCAGTCGCGGTTCCGCTCAGGGTGATAGTATTGCCCTCATCCACCGTTTGATTCGCCCCGGCATCGACCAACGGGGGTTGGTTCAAGACCTGTACCAGTAAGGTATCCTCAGCCACCCCCTCATCTTCATCGGAGACCCGCAGCCGGACGACATAATCGCCATTGTCCCGGTAGGTATGTTCCGGGCTGAGCGTATCGAGAGTGAGCGTCGTCCCATCCCCAAAATCCCACTCATAGAAGAGAACGTCATTGCCCGGATCGATGGCCGTGGCTTCAAAAAATGCGGTTTCGGCCTCGTTGATGATGATGTCGGGACCGATACGGGCCAGTGGAGGCACATTGCTGACCAAAACCCTGGCCGTGTCCGTGGCCACTCGCCCCAGCAGGTCGGTGGTTTGGACCCGAATGGGATAATCTCCCTCATCAAAAAATATCACCGAAGCGATCTTGCCCCGCTGGTCATCAAACTGGCCATCGTTGTCCATATCCCAGCGGTACGTGACTGAACCGGGCACAACATTCAACAAGCTGTCCAGGTTGGCTTCGACCGAGATGCGACTGCCCTCTTCTCCCTCATACGGGCCCCCGGCATCGACCAACAAATCGGCGGGCGTGGCCGTGGGGGTGAGGGTGGCTGTGGGGGAGGGGGATGTGGCCGGCGTAGGGGTGATAGTGACAGTCGTGGTCGCGCCGGGGGCCCGTGCGGCGGCAATCGTCGCCACCAGCGCATCCCGCTCGGCATCCTCGATCACATCTTCCCGGACCCGGGCCACTGCCTCGGTCTGTTCATCGACACTGTAATCGGCAAAGGTGCGATTTTTAAGGTTAATATCGACCCAGGGGGCTGTCTCCCGCTGGATACCGATAGTGGCTACCCCATAAACCAGAGAGCAACTGATGATGAGAAAGAGGAAAAAGACCAGGACCGAACGCAACAGGTTCCTAAGACGCCGTCTAAGCGGATAATTTTTTTGGTCCCCCGTAGAAAAAGGGTTCATTTAGGGTCCAATCAAAAGTATTACTTCAATGTCGGAACGGCCATCTCGCGCTCCGTTTCTTGAGGTTGCTCATACTTGGGCAACGTCACGAAAAAAGTAGCGCCCTGATTCACTTCACTTTCGACCCAGATATCTCCGCCGTGTAGTTCCAACAAATGCTTGACAATCGTCAGGCCGATCCCAATCCCCCCCTGACCGGCTCCAATGCCCAGGTTCGCACGCCCTTCGGCATCTTGGCCGACGGGCACCTGATAAAAACGTTCGAAGATATGGGTTTGGGATTCCGGCGGGATGCCAATGCCGTTATCAGCGACCGTCACCAGGACAAAGTTCCCGTAATCCCTGGCCTCGATGTCGATCCGCCCTCCCTCCGGAGTGAATTTGATGGCGTTCGACACCAGATTGGAGAAGACCAGCCCGATTTTTTCAGGGTCAATTTCAACCGGCGGTAAATCTTCCGGCGCATCGAGCGAGAGGGTGTGCCCCTCCAGTTCAGCCATCGGCCGATAATCGGCGACAATCTTGGTCAGGGTGGTCCGGATATTAATGCTCATCAGCTTCAGAAAGGCCGTGCCCGCATCCAACCGCTGGATGGTCAACATAGCATCGACCATCGTCCGCATTCGCAGGGCGCTGATGACGATAAAATTCATATATTTCTGGAGCTTTTCCGGGGCACGCTT
>CAZWZZ010000100.1:0-12116 GCA_964638395.1 uncultured Caldilineaceae bacterium | reverse complement strand
ACTTATACGCTTTGCCGAATCTGGGCCACTGCCCAGGCCGCATGCTCCCGAATGAGCGGCTCCGGGTCATCGAGCGCCCGCTCCAGGACGGGCAGGGCGGCGGGGTGGCCCCAGTTGCCGAGGGCGACGGCTACATTCCGCAGCAGGCCGCGTCGTTTGGTGCGCTTGATAGGGCTGCCCTTAAACATAGCCCGAAAGCCGGCCTCATCCAGAGCCATCAGATCACTCAGCCGGGGAGCCACCTGGTCGGGGTCGTACCGGAGGAAGGTCTCGCGGGTGGGTTGGGCGTAGCGGCGGACCCAGGGACAAATCTCCTGACACTCGTCACAGCCATAAATCCAGTTGCCCAGCCGGGGGCGCAATTCCGGGGGGATCGCGCCCTTCAACTCGATGGTCAGGTAGGAGATGCACAGATTGCTGTCGAGGATGTAGGGGGCGGGGAAGGCGTGGGTTGGGCAAACCTCCAGGCAGCGGGTGCAGTTGCCGCAGGTTCCCACCCGCTTTGACTCGCCCGGCGGCCCCAGACGACAACTGGCCCCGCCGTCGGGGGCAGGGTCGTCATACGCCAGCTCAAGATCGACCAGGATTTCGCCCAGAAAAAGGTAGGACCCCATGCCGGGGTTGATCAGCAGCGTATTTTTGCCGATGAAGCCCAACCCGGCCTGGGCGGCGAAATCCCGCTCCAAGACGGGGCCGGTATCGACGTAGGCGCGTTGGTTGCGGGGCGTGCCCACTTCCCGGTCGATGAAGTCGCCCAGTTCCCGCAGCCGGGGCAGCATGATGTCGTGGTAATCCAGCCCCCAGGCATAGCGGGCGATGCGCCCCCGCGAGGGATCGTTCCAGATGTCGGGGGGTGGGTCGAGGAGGAAGTAGGAGAGACCAACGACGACGACCGATTGCGCCCCGGTCACCACCCGGCAGGGGTCGCTACGGCGGTCGGGGTCACGGCCCAGCCAGCCCATCCCGGCCTGGTAGCCGTTGGCCAGCCAGCGGCGGTACGCCTCGGCGTGGGGCGCTGCCGTCGCCGGGGCCACGCCGATGAGATCGAAGCCGAGGTCGTAGGCTTTTTCTTTGATGCGAGTCGTGAGGGTCATTGACGAAACGGCCCACTATCAAAAATCAGGGTGATTTTGCTGATTTTGTCCTCCGTGACCTCGAACAGGTAGGCCGCCGCAGAGTCGAAGGCAAATAGCGGCCCCTCGAAAATGAGGTCGTCAGCTAGGATGTCTCGCAGCGCCTCGAAGTCGCCATCGCCGTAGAGACTGTTCATATAGGTCAGGGCTAAATCTAAAGGAGTCATTGTCACCTGCAAATTGAAAGCGGGGATGAGGAGATGCGGAGATTTTGGCTAAAACCTAATCCCCTCATCCCCCAATCCCCGCGAAAAATGGCCGGTTTGGGCGCTTACGAATCGGCCTGGTTTAATTCTTGGAAACGGGGAAGTTTTCACCCAGGTAATGGACCACCGAGCGGAAGGAGGCCACCCCGACCGGTTTGCCCGCGTCATCAACGGTCAGCACGTGCCGGAATTGGTGAACCGACATCATATGCAAGGCATAGGCGATGCTGGTGTCAGCTCTGAAGGCCGTCACATGGACGGACATATAATCTTTGACCTTCTTCTGGCTCAAATCTTCCACCTGACAGGCTACTTTTTCAAAGACATCCCCCTCGGTAAAGACACCAACCAGTTGGCCCGCATCATCGACCAGGGCCAACAAGCCGACGTTCAATTCCTGTAGTTTTTCCACGGCCTCCGCCAGGGAAATATCGACGTGGGCCGTCAACGGGGTCTTGAGATTCAAGTCGGCCAGGGTATCGGTCACTAGAGAATGGTCGGGGCGGCTCTCGGCCCCGCGCTCCCCGTGGAAGAAGACGCCGTCATACTCATCATCAAATTCGCTGGGGCTGACCACGGCGAAATCTTCCGTTTTCATCCGCTTTTTCTGGCCATTCTTGCCGTTGCTATCAGGCAAAACTTCCCAGGTATCGGTCCCGTAGTACAGTTCGGACAGACTCCCTTTGCCTTTTTCCTCAATAGCCTGGTCGATCTGTTCCAGAACGCCCTGCTCATACACCTGTGTCTCGACGCTGCGGAAAACGCCAATCGGTTCGGGGTAGTCGGGCTGGCGCATGCGGCTGAGTATATAGGCCAGGCTCGGCTCCGGGGTATATTCATCGTGGACGAGCAGTTCATCTTCGGAGACATCGGCCAACGACACGACCTCCGGAGTCAGGCCGTTCAGACGGATGCCTTTATCCCGATCTTTGCCGAAGATGAGGGGCTTCCCATGTTCCAGTTCCAGCGTCTTTTCCTGCTTAACCTTGGCATCGGTGGCATGTTCCCAGGCTTTGTCGTTGAAGATGACACAATTTTGGTACACTTCGACGAAAGAGGTGCCTTTGTGGGCGGCGGCCCGCTGGAGGACCACGGCCATATGCTTGATGTTGGTATCCACCGTGCGGGCGACGAAAGAGGCTTCGGCCCCGACCGCCACGGACAGCGGGTTGAGGGCATGTTCGACCGACCCCATCGGCGAGGATTTGGTTTTGTGGCCCCGGAGCGAGGTGGGGGAATATTGCCCTTTGGTCAGGCCGTAGATGCGATTGTTGAAGAGGATGATGTTCAGGTCAACATTGCGGCGCATCGCGTGCAGCAGATGGTTGCCGCCGATGGACAGGCCGTCTCCATCGCCGGTGATGACCCACACGCTCAGGTCCGGGTTGGCCAATTTCAGGCCGGTGGCCAGCGTCGGCGCTCGCCCGTGGATGCTGTGGATGCCGTAGGTATCCATGTAATAGGGGAAACGGCTGGAGCAGCCGATGCCGGAGATAAAGACGATTTTCTCTTTGGGAATGCCCAATTCGGGCAGGGTCTTTTGGATTTGGGCCAGAATAGCGTAATCTCCACAGCCGGGGCACCAGCGCACCGCCTGATCGGAGACGAAATCTTTGCGGGTTAGTTTAATCACTTCACTCATAATTTTTTCTCCCTCTGCTTATACCAATAACGATTCGATTTTGGTCGTAATTTCACGGATAGTGAAGGGCCGGCCATGCACCTTCGGGTAGGGGATAAATTCGTGGGTCCCGTATTGGCCCCGGAGCAGGATAATCAACTGCCCCATATTCATCTCCGGCACCAGAATGCGCCTGAAGCGGCTCATGATGGCGCTCAGGTTGCGGGGGAAGGGGTTCAGGTAGCGGATGTGGGCGTGGGAAACGGCCTCGCCCTGCTTCTGGAGACGGCGCACCGCCGAGCGAATCGCCCCATAGGTGCTGCCCCAACTGAGAACGAGCAGGTCGCCTTCCTCTGGCCCAATCACGGTCTGGTCGGGAATGATCGTGGTTAGCCGGGCTATTTTCTCGGCCCGATCCCGGATCATCTGTTCATGCTCGTAGGGCAGGTAGGAAACGTTGCCGGTTTCCGGCTGTTTGCCCAGACCGCCCAGCCGGTGTTCCAGGCCCGGCGTGCCGGGGATGGCCCAGGGCCGGCCCAGCGTCTCCGGGTCCCGCTTGTAGGGCATGAATGGCTCGGCCCCATTGTTGGAGACCGCCGGATGTCTGGCGACAATCGGCTTGATACTGTCGGGGTCGGGGATTGACCACGGTTCGGCGCTGTTGGCCAGATAGCCGTCGGTCAACAGAATGACCGGCGTCGTGGCCCGCACGGCCAGACGCACGGCCTCGATGGCCATCTTGAAGCAGTCGGTGGCCGAGGCCGGGGCGATTACCGGCATCGGACTTTCGCCGTTACGCCCAAACATCACCTGCAACAGGTCCGATTGTTCCGTCTTGGTCGGCAGGCCGGTGCTGGGGCCACCCCGCTGCACATTGACGATGACCATCGGCAGTTCCAGCACCAGGGCCAGGTTCATCGCCTCACTCTTGAGGGCGATACCGGGGCCGGAGGTTCCGGTCACGGCAATGGCCCCACCAAACGCCGCCCCGATGACCGACCCCATCGCCGCGATTTCATCCTCGGCCTGGAAGGTCCGCACATCAAAATTTTTCAGGGTGGCCAGGGTATGCAGGATGTCGCTGGCCGGGGTGATGGGGTACGAGCCGTAGAACAGGGGCTTGCCCGCTTTTTGGGCTGCCGTCACCAGACCCAGAGCCACGGCCTCGTTACCGGTGATCTTGCGATAGACGCCGGGGCGTAATTGCGCCGGACGGATGCGGTAGCGGGTCTGGAAGGCTTCGGTATTGTGGCCGACATTGTAACCGGCCTGGAGCGCGGCTTTGTTGGCCTCGGCCAGGTTCGGGTTTTTGCTAAACTTGTTATCAATAAAACTGAGGGTCTTGTCCAGAGGGCGGTCATAAATCCAGAAAGTCAGACCCAGTGAAAAAAAGTTTTTACAGCGGTCCATATCTTTGGTGGTCAAGCCGTCGATATGTTCCAAAGCGGTGCGGTTGAGGGTGGTAATCGGCAACTTGTAGACTTCATACCCCTTCAGGGTATCATCATCCAGCGGATTTACGTCATAATCCGCCTTCCGCAAATTACCTTTGGTAAAGGCGTCGGTGTTGATGATGACGCGCCCCCCTTTTTCCAGATCGTCCAGATTAGCCTTGAGCGCGGCGGGGTTCATCGCCACCAAAACCTGGGGCGCGTCGCCGGGGGTCAAAATCTCTTCGCTGGAGAAGTTGACCTGGAACCCGCTCACCCCGGCCAGCGTTCCCGCCGGGGCCCGGATTTCGGCGGGAAAGTCGGGCAGGGTGCTGATGTCGTTGCCGAAAGCGGCTGAGGTGTTGGTAAATTGCGTCCCGGTCAACTGCATCCCATCGCCGGAGTCGCCCGCGAAACGAATGATGACAGAGTCAACATCTTCAAACTCTACAACGTTAGGGTCAGACATATATTAACCTCCTTAGGGTTGGTTACTGGCGTTTATCTTAAAGTCATTGTTCACAAACGAGGTGATTCCTCTGGAGATTAGAGATTAGGCGATTGGAGATTTCGCTTTCATCTTCCTAATCTCTAATCTCTTCATCTCTTCAAATCTAATCTCCAAATCAAGCGCCACTCCGCCGTCTGGTGATGTGGTCGGGATCGGGCGGCAGGTTGTAGACCGACTCCGGGAAGTTATCGGCCAGATATTTGATGATGGCGTAATGGGTCAAGTTACCGGTAATCGCGCCGTTGGCATCTAAAACGGGCACGTTGCGAAAATGTTTCTCATCCATCAAGGCCAGGGCCTTGTCGGCGGCATCATTGGAGTTGACGGTGATCGGCGTGGCCGTCATCACCTCATCGACCGGGCGCTCCCAGGTCTCCGGGAGCGTGACCACCTTGCGGAGAATATCGCGGTCGGTGAAAATACCGATCAGTTGACCGTTATCCATCACGATAGCACAGTGGTGCCGACCGGCCCGCATTCGTTCAATCGTCGTCTTGACGGAAGTGCCGGTTTCTACGGCTGCAAATTGGTTCAGATCCAGGTGAACGACCCGCTCTCGCTGCAAATTTTTTTCGAGGGACATATAATGGCTCCTTTAATGGTGGTTAACATCTATATTTATATAGCAACTTTTAAAAATTGCAATCCCCATTGGCCAGGTTTTGCAAAAAATTGACCAAAGCAAGAAACCCCACCGGATGGGGTGGGGTTCAATTAACAAATCCGTCATCGTTGACAGTCACTTCGTCAGTATCAGAAATCATTCAGCAGGTTTATTTTATGCCAGAGAGGCCAAACATTACTTAAGTACTTGATCTTAACTAACGTTATTATACCAACATCTTTAATTAAAGCAAACGTTCAGCGAAAATCAGCTACTTACAGTTTACGTTTTCCCCACAAACGGCTCTGCCCACAGGCGGGCGCGGATGGCGGCAGCAAACGCAGGGTATTGAGCCACAAGCGGCTTCAACGCCCCCCCCTCGAAGCCGGCCCAATCGAAGGCCGGGGCCATCGTCGTACCGATGAGGCTGAAGCCGTGCGGCCCCGGCAGGCTGCGGGACCCCTGCCACACCCCCCGGCTGACCACCTTTTGAGGCCGCATCCCGGCCCGGAGATCATTCCCCAGCAGCGTCACCTCCCCGGCGCCGTCGGGATACAGCAGCAACATCTCCAACGGATCGCCCAGGTAGAAGTGGTAGACTTCATCCGTATCGAGACGATGCATGGCTGAGAAAACGTCCGGCGTAAAGAGGGCATAGATGGCCGTGCCCAAAGCCATCGCTTTCCGGTAACGGGACGGCAACGCCTGCGATGGTATCGTTTCCGGGGCCAGGTAGGTCTGGCGAAAATAGCCCCCCTCCCGGTCGAGCGGTTCGAGCTGTAATAGATCGATGATCTCTTGGGCGGTTAGCATGCTTGGTTTCCTCCTCAATCAAAAGGCAGTATCAGTAGAGCGCCGCATCCTGAGTAAACCGAGGCACGAGGTTGTATCGAAGAGTGCGATTGTACTCTACTGAGTATAGACCAACGCTTTACGGTTGCTCGTCAGGTGCCAATAGGCAGCGGCTCCCCCAAGACCGGCATCGGTTGGCCGATGTTGATGTCCCACCAGGCCACTGCCGAGGCCAGCGTCTCCCGCACGCTCCACCAGAATCGAACAGTGCGCCGGAAACGGCGATTATCGGCCACAAAACCAACTGTCTCCAGGCCCAGACGATCACATAGGTAGATTGCCCTGGCCTGGTGAAAGGCTTGGGTAACTAAGATAGCCCGGTCGAGGCCGAAAATAGCCCCGGCCCGATAACAGCTATCATAGGTGCGTCTTCCGGCGTAATCCAGAACGATGTCGGTAGCCGGGACGCCCAACGTCTCGGCGTAAGTTTTCATCACCTGCGGCTCGTTGTAATCGACAAAGCTGTTATCGCCGGTCATCAGCAACTTCTTGACTTTGCCGGTGTGGTACAAGGCCGCCGCCGCTTCGACCCGGTCAGCCAGCGCAGCGGAGGGGCGATTGTTGCGGATACCGGCCCCAAAGACAATAGCCACTTCGTGCGGCGGCACATCCTCCACGGTGGCCTGAATTTGGGGGGCATAACGCTGGGTCAACCACAGCCGCCAGACCACAATCAACAGCGGAGACATCAATATCAGCAGCAGCGCCAACCAGGGCCACCGCCGTGTTAGGAAAGAAAAATAGGCACGCATTGCAGCAAAAACCTCAATTTTTCAGGATATGCCTAAATTTTAGCTTGCGTTCTACAAGATACAAACGGTAGCGGGCGCGTTGTCGCTCAGGACATCGAATTGAGTATATTGAGTATAAGGAGGACGAATAGCCTGGTTTGGATTGCTTAAACGCTTACTTTAGGTTATGTTTATCCTATGCGTTCCAAAAAATTCTGGGTCGGCAGCAGTATGATACTCATCCTGGTGGTGTTGGTTGGCTGGTTCCTCCTGACCGAAAACAGCGCCGTCTGGCCCATCCGCAACAGCGCCCAGTACCATCTGCTACAGTGGTGGTGGTCGTGGGCCGGTGAACCGGAGCCGGGCGCCCCCGGCAGGCTGCGGGGCGTCGTTACAAATGAACAAGGGCAACCCATTCCCGGCGCGTGGGTACTGCTCTCCCGGTGGGATGGCACCACCTACCGCACTCGCAGCGATGCCGACGGACAGTATGTCAATTCCGATATTCCGGCCGGAACCTATCGCCCCGTGGCCGGTGCGCCCGGCTACGACAGCGTGCGGGTGGGCCGCGGCGGGCGCGTTCGCATCCGGCCCGGTCAGGAAACCGTGGCCGATGTCATCCTGCCCCCGGAAACCACTCCCACCGTGTCGCCGGGCGACAATTTCTGGCTGAACGAGCCAGCCGACCTGAGTTGCCAACAACCGATTCCGAGCCAGGCCAGGCAGCGGCAGGTTCATTTCACCGGCGACGGCCAGCCCAACCAGTTGACCTTCTACTACACTCCCCTGACGGCGACGGTCAGCAGTGATTTGCCGCTGCTGTTAGCCGTCTATCCCGGCCCGGCCGATAGTTGGGAGTGTGTCAGCCTGCCCCTGGCGGCGGCGGGCTACGCGGTGTTGGGCGCGGGACCGGCCTACAGCTTTGATCTCGAAGCTGATGTCGATGAGTTAGTCCGGCTGCTAAACTTTGCCCGCGAGGGGCGCTTTCCCGGCAGCGATGGTGAGCAAATAGCCCTTCTCGGCGGCAGCTACAGCAGCCTGCACGTCCTGCGCCTGCTCCAACGGGGGGAGGACGTTGCAGGGGCCGTTCTGCTCGGCCCGCCAACCGATCTGTTCGAGATGCGCCGTCGCCTGGAGGAGGGCACGTTTGTGCCCCCCTTTGGGCTGGATCAGGCATTTTACGCCCTCGGCCTGCCCAGCCGGGAGCCGCTGCGCTACTGGCGCTACTCCGGGGCTTACCATATCAATCCCGACTTCCCCCCCCTGGCCATTCTCCACAGCCGGACGGATGATGTCGTGCCCTACCAACAGAGTGAGTTCCTGATCGAGCAATTGGAGGCCGCCGGCGTCCCTCACGAGAGCTACTTTTTCGACGGCGGCGGCCATTATCTGCTGGCGGATGACGGCGACGAGGACGCCTTGCGGATGTATGACATCACCCTTGATTTTTTGGCGAAGCATTTGCCGTAACCACCGGGGCCAGACTCGCCCGGATAAGAAGGTCGTGTTAGAATCTGTATCAATCGAGTATGGTTGGTAGGATGTGTCGTTATGAAAGTACAACAGCTAAATTTCAAACACTTCAAGCGATTTCGTCACTTAAATCTTGATTTTCGAGATCCCGAAACGGGGTTAGCTGAGGATTTAATCGTCTTGGTGGGGCAGAACGGTTCCGGTAAATCGAGTGTATTACAGGCCGTTGCGGCGCTGGTTGGATCGGCCACCGGCAGATTGTCGGAACCGACCGAGTTGGATTGGGCGGGGTTCGATCTCCGTTTGGCCAATAAGTCTTGGGCGCGACCTATTGACCTCGATATTGATGTCGAATTTAGCCAAGATGAAATCGAAGCGACTCAAGAATATTTCAGCCAAACCGCAATGGGTATGAGACAGGACAAAGTGCCACCGGGGCAGAGTCGGGTCGTGACATTACGCTATAATGCGAACGAAAATCGTGTCGAGGCCCCCAATGCCGCCCAATATTTTCAATTTCAGGGCCGAAATTATGCGCGGATGATTACCCAATATTCTGATGAAGGTCACCGGTTATTCGAGCGGGTGGGCGATGTTTTTTGGTACACTGAGCAACGGACAACAAATAGCTTAACCCCGGCCGAAAGCAACGGTCAGCGAATTTATTATGATATGTCCCTATTGCGGCGGCGATTGTCCGATTTGTTCAATTTCCACGAGCGCGTTGAGCGGGGTGATTATCAATTGCGGACGGGACAGCGTGATCTTTTCGCCGATATTGAGCGGGCTTATGAGACGGTGTTTGTCGGTCATCATTTTGAAGGCCCGGTTCCGCAAACAGATATTGATACCATTTTATCTGAACCGTGGTTTTATCTTTTCGATGGTCAAAATCAGTATGAATTAGGGGAGATGTCCAGTGGCGAACGGGCCATTTTCCCGCTGATCTTCGATTTTGCCAATTGGAACATCCATAATTCGATCATCCTGATCGATGAGCTGGAACTGCATCTTCATCCCCCCCTCCAACAGGGGTTGCTCAAGGCGCTGCGGCGTCTGGGACAGAACAACCAATTTATTATCACCACCCATTCCGATGCGGTAGCTAACATCGTCTCAGAAGAGTCCATTCGTCGTTTGGAGTTGTAAAGATGCCAGGTGTCGTTGCCCCATCCGGTACTGTCACCATCCTTTTTTGTGAAGGTCGCCCTCAAAGTTTGGATGATCTGCTCCTGAATAACTTGATCCCCGGTAGTCAGGTGTTGGTCAAACCCGTCGGCGGCAAGTATGGTATGAAAGCCTTCATTGACGGCTATTTGGGGAGCTACGCCGGTGATGAGCCAAACTATATCGGTTTTCGTGACCGGGATTTTGACGTTGAGCCACCTCAATCTCCTGAACTTGTCCGCTGGCATGGAACCAAACCGATTTGGATGAGTTACCGGGCGGCGATAGAAAATTATTTCATCGAGGCTGACTTAATTCATCGCTATTGGGTTGAACGGGAACAGACACCGACCTGGTCACACGGTCCCGCGTTGCCGGTTGATAAAATCGAGGCGCATATTGAGGCGACTGCGCGAGAATTGGTTGACTATCAGGCTGTCCGTTGGGGATTGGCCAGGCTAAAACCGGGCGCACGTTGGCCTGATGTCAACACGACGTGGACCGCCGGTAGCGGTAAACTGCCCTCGTCACTGAATTATGATGATTGTTTGGCCGAAGCGCATGAATTAGTGGAGACATTCCAACGGCAGATTCAGCCGATTGAGCCGGCACAACTTCAAGCGTATGCCGAAGCCTATCGCCAACAGTTTAGTCAAGACGATTTTTTTGCCGAGCGCCGCTATCTGGCCTGGTTTCACGGTAAGGATCATCTGGCTCTTTTATGCTCACGCCTTGTCTCCAATTTTCCACGCAGGCATTACGAGCGGTGGGCCGCTGAAAATGTAAACTCCACAAAACATCCCGATTTGCAGCAACTAATCAGACTGACTGAGGTAGACTAAATGAGCGACGACTGGCTAACCCAACTCCAACAACTCCACGATGACGACAAAGCGAAAAATCAGACCCCACCAGAAGCGTTGGATTTGAGTGTGTTACAGAAAGATAAGCATAAAAAAGCAATCAAACTCCTGCACAAAAGCAAGGCCCACGAACTTCTGCGGCAGATGCAAAAAACATTACTTGGCGGTGGTGGGGCCTTGGATATCCACGAGCAGGCCAGCGATTATGAACGGGTCATCAGCCTGGTCTGGCAGGGGCCACTCTCCGCCGCCCGCCGACCCGACCCCGACGACCCGGAGCCGTACAGCTACATCACCGTTGGCGTGCGGGATCAAGCGCTGTGGGTCAACGGCAAGCGGGTGGCGAAGGCGACGCCGGCAGCATTGAAGGCCGCGCTGTTGCAGGCGGCCAAGAAGCCGGGCCGGGAGACGAGGAAGAAGTAAAACGTAAAGGCGTAAAACGTAATCTATACTGAAATCAGAATGAAAACAGAACTTTTTCATAGATCGAGGAGGCATCCCTATGAATTTTATTAACCCTAAAATTGATTTTGCCTTCAAAAAAATTTTTGGGAATGAGCAACATAAAGAAATTCTGATCAGCTTTCTCAACGCCATTCTCTATGCCGGTCAGCCGACGATCCAAGATTTGGAGATACTTGATCCCTACAACGCGCCCAAGATCAGTGGCTTGAAAGATACCTTTTTGGATGTCAAAGCCAGGCTGGATAGTGGCGATCAGGTGATTATTGAAATGCAGGTATTGGCTGTCGAAAGTTTCGGCAAACGGGTGTTGTACAATGTGGCCAAAACCTATTCGGCCCAATTGAAGCCCAAAGAAGATTATACTGCCCTCAATCCGGTCATTGGTTTGACCATTACCGACTTCAAGATGTTTAGCGATGATGAGGTGTCAAGCGTTCTATCGAGGTTCGGACTGTATGACCAGCGTAATGGGGTGGAGTATCCGGTCAAAGATATTGAGTTGGTTTTTGTCGAGTTGCCAAAATTTGACAAAACATTGTCGGCCTTACAAACCTTAACAGATAAGTGGCTCTATTTTATGCGGTATGCCAGCGAGTTGGAGGAGGTACCAACTACAATGAAAGATGAGCCAGCCATTGAGCAAGCCTTTCAGGTAGCCAATCGGGTGAATTTGAGTCCAGAGGAGTTAGACGCTTTGGAGCAACGGGAGTTTTTCGTCCGGGATATGCACCGTCTGGTCGAGGTGGCAGAACGGAAAGCCCAGGAAAAGGGCTATCAAAGAGGCGTGAAACAAGGCATCGAAAAGGGCATCGAAAAGGGCATCGAAAAGGGCATTGAACAAGGCATCGAAAAAGGCATCGAAAAAGGCATCGAAAAAGGTCGCCAAGAAGAAAGATTAGACCTGGCCAGACAATTACTTGATATTTTAGATGACGACATCATCAGTCAGAAAACAGGTTTGACCCTTGATGAAGTCAAACAGTTGCGCCAATCCCAAAATAATTCCTAGAGTTATGGATAATGATGAATCAGACTGCTGAAATTGTAAACAAACGCTGGA
>CAZWZZ010000099.1:5219-12358 GCA_964638395.1 uncultured Caldilineaceae bacterium | reverse complement strand
GAACAATGAGGCAATGAACAATGAGGCAATGAACAATGAGGCAATGAACAATGAGACAATGAACAATGAAGCAATGAACAATGAGGCAATGACTAATTACCAATTACCAATTACCAATTACCAATCTCCCAATCTCCCAATTACCCAATCCCCCACGCTCCTCTTCCACGGCCACTGCCACCAGAAGGCGCTGTCGGATATCAAACAATCGGTGGCCGTGCTGCGGGCTGTGGGGTACGAGGTGACGGAAATTCCCTCCGGCTGCTGTGGTATGGCCGGTAACTTCGGCTACGAGGCGGAGCATTATGAAATTAGCCAAAAAATCGGCCAGGATCGGCTTATGCCGACAATTGAGGCCCACCCCGGCCTGCCGGTCGTGGCCAACGGCATCTCCTGCCGGGAGCAGGTGGAGCATATGACGGGCCGCGTGCCGAGGCATTTGGTGGAGTTTGTGGCGGATAGGGTCGCCGGAGGATGAAGCCAACCGGTGAACAAAAAACCCACACCTCGGCAAAGAAGTGTGGGTTAAAAGAGTTAGGAGTTACGGAGTTCGCATCCCGAGTAGTCTTAAAAAGGTGTATCGAGGGGGAGAGTCGCTCCAAACGACTGGCTCCCCTCGATACGTCTATCGCCTATTCAGGAGGCGTTTTATTTTAATCCTTCGGCATCTGTTGCAAGCCGTAGTAGGCCGGAGCGGTGCGTAAATCGGGGTAGCCGGGATAGACGATGCTCCAGTAGGTTTGCTCATCATCGGCGGTCCAGCGGGGATTGGCCACATAAATCAGGCTCATAATGCCGATCCAGGGTCGCCAATTCTCTTTGGCGTAGGCGTAGGCCCGCTGAAGATATTGATCCTGCTCTTCGGGGGTGACAGCGTGCCAGTTGTAGGGGGACTCAGGCCGGGGATCGACGGTCCAGCCGAACTCTAGCAGGACGATCTGCTTGGCCTCATCCCCATTGCGAACCATCACCTCCCGCACATCCTCGACGTGGCGGAAGCCGTACACCCGGCGCAACTCCTCCGGCACATTGTTCTCCTCTTTGAAATCGCCGGGGTTGGCCAGGCCGGGCGTGCGGGCGATTTCGGCGGGGTCGGTTTCCGGCGGCGAGGCGTAGCCGGGGGCGTGAGCGCCCAGGGCATCGAAGTAAGGGGTGGCCCCGGCATCATACATCTCCTGGATGTAGAAAATATCGGGTCGGGCTACATCGTCGTTGCGGGTCGTGGGGGCCATTCCGGCGCTAATCACGATGGGGAACGGATCGACCGCTTTGATGGCCTCGTAGGAGACTTTGAGCATTTCGGTGTATTCGGCGGCGTTGGGCGGGCGGTTGCCCCACTCCCGCGACAGGTTCGGCTCGTTCCAAATCTGGTAGGCATCGACCCGCCCCTGGTAACGGGTGGCCACGGCGGTCACATAGTCGGCAAAATCCTGCATATTATCGGGCGGACCAACTTCGGGGAAGCCGCCGCCGGCCCATTGGGGCTGCACGCCCAGGCGGATGATAACTTTGAGGCCGTGAGAGTCGATCTGATCCATAATGCGGTCGGTGCGGCTCCAGTCGAATTGGCCTTTGCCCGCGCCCTCGACCTCCCGCCAGGCAAACTCCTGCTTGACCCAGCGGAACCCGGCATCCTCGACCAGTTTCAGATCACGGTCAGCAATTTCCGCCTGCCAGAAGAGGAAGACCTGCATGCCGTAATCGGGTGAGGTCATCGTCACCGGCTCGGTGTTGATGATCGGCTCGACTTCGATTGGTTCGGCGGGTGGCTGCTCGGCAGCCGGGGCTTGCTCGGCGACCTCTGCCGGGGGTGGTTCGGCCGCGGCTTGCCCCCCGGCGCTGCCCTCGCCCTCGGCTGGGGGCACGATGTCGGCGGCCTCGCCCGCTTCACCATTTTCGCCGTCAAAGTTGACAATTTCATAGGTCGGCGTGGGTGTTGGGCCATCGACCGTCTCAGGGGCGCTCGGTTCGTAGATGAAGATAGCGTACACGGCAAAACCGGCGGCACAGATCAGAGCCACGGCGATGCCCAGCGCCGCCACAATCGGCAGCAGGAGGATGGGATTGAACTTCTTCTTTTTTGGTTGAATGGGTGGTTGTTGATTATTCATAAGCGATTTTGTTAACTTACTTCGGCATATTCGCCAGCGCATTGTAGGCCGGTTTGCCGATGATGCCAAAGTTGGCCAACTCCGTGCTGGCGGCGGTCACACCGTAATCCAGGTTCCACAGGAACATGGGGCCGACCCAGCCTTGCTGTTTGGCCCATTGGTAGGCTTCGACGATCCATTGGGCCTGCTCTTCGGGCGTGTTGTCACGGGCGTACTCATAGCCGGGCTGCGGATTGCCGGAGACGGCCCAGCCGAACTCGGTTGGGGAGATGGCCCGGCCTCCATCGCCGTTGGCCACCATCACTTCGCGGTAGCCTTGCATCGTGCCCAGGAAACACCAACTGTGGTGGCGGTTCTCAAAGGGTCCCCGGAAGTTAAGGGCCGTGGGATCTACAACCGTGCGCCAGTCCCCCAACGCCGGGCAGTTGAAGCCGGAGGGGTGTGACCCCAGCACATCAAAATGGCCTTTTGCTCCATTGTTATACATCTGCTGGAGATAATCAATATCATCGACAGCCGCCCCGCCGACGGTCCCGGCCGGGGTCATCGCGCCGCTGATAACGATCATATCCTGATTGACCGATTTGATAGCGGCAAAGGAGAGTTTCAACAACTCGGTGTAAGCGGCGGCATTGATACGCCCCATCCCCCCGGCTTCGTACCACAGGTTTTGCTCGTTCCAGATTTCAACAGCCTGGGCTTTGCCCCGGTAGCGATCCGAAACGCGGGCCACGAATTCGGCATATTTAGCCGGGTCCTGGGGCGGTCCCTCAACGCTCTTGTCATCATCCGGGGGACGTGCCCAATCGGGCGCTTTGGGGATGCTGAGCATGACGTTGATGCCGTTGGCGTTGTACGCGCCGATGACTTCATCCCACAAACCCCACGAATACCCCCCCGGCGATGGTTCGGCATCTTTCCAGGCCAACTGGAATTTGACCCAGTTAAAACCGAGGGTCTGGAGGTGGCCGATGTTGGCGCTGGTATTGCCCCGGGGGTCGGCCTGAATGCCGTAAGCGAAGGGCACGTTGGCCGGAGCGGGAGCCGGAGCAGACGTTTGGGGCGCGGGCGCAGGTTCCTGAGCCGGGGCTTCTTGAGCCGGTGCCTCTTCCTGAGCAGCCGGGGCCGGCGCTTCTTCTTGGGGTTCCGGCGTCGGCGAGGGTTCGGGTGTTGGCGTCGGTTCGGGCGTCGGCGTCGGTTCGGGTGTCGGCGTCGCTACCACGAGGGCCACACTACCACGCGGGACCGCTCCTTCGCTATCCGGCCCGGAGGAGATGGCCGCCGCCACTTCGTAAGAGCCGCCCGCTTCCGGGGCCTGCCAACTGTAGTTGGGTTGGCTCAAATCGACGATTTCTTCGGCGATAACGCCACCCTCTTCATTTTGAACTTGCCAGACCACCGAGTATTGGCTCTCAACCGGCGGGATGACCAGATCGAGGAATTTGCGGATCACTTCCCAGATACGGGTATCGTTGCCTTCACCCAAGAGGTTCTGCACGGCCACGCCACGCAGGTTGTATTGGGCCACAAACTGTAATTTTCGGGCAATACTGGCCGCATTTTCCAGATAGACGGTGTGTTGCACCTCGTTATCATCCAGATAAGCGAACCAGTAGGTGCCGCTGTCGCTGTCGAACTGGACACCCGTGGAAGCGGGCAGACCGGCCAGGGTAAAATCAAGCTGTTGGCCGGGAGCGACGATGTTGGACTCGCCGATCAACTCGACAGCGCCGATGGGGGCCAGGGCTTGCTCGTAGGTGATGTCGCGGGTGATGCCGTTGACCTGCTCGGTGCTGTTCGTCCGCAGCAGCAATTGCAATTTATAACGATTGATCTGGCCCACGGCCCAATCGAGCATCTCTTCCATCTGCCCGCCGGCCACATAGGCTTTGGGGTCGGGCGAGGTGGGCACTTTGACCACGTTGGCGATGCGGCCAATGGCTCGCCAATCATAGCCGCCGGTATCCCAGTTCTCCGCCGAAATCTGGGTCGGCAACTCGACCCGGACGGACAGTTGTTTGTTGGCGGGCAGGGCGTCCCGGAGTTGGGCCAAAAAGGCGGTGTACTCATCCCGCAGGTCGGGGCTGACGCCGCGATAGTCGATGTCGATGCCTTGATAAGCGTTACGCTGCACCAAATCGACGATGGCGTTGATGTGATCCTCGCGGGCTTCCCGGTCGATCAACAAATTGTCGATCAAATCGGAGCGGATGGTGGTGTCACTCTCCCAGTTGCGGATGGTCGGGATGAAAGAGAAAGGAGCATCCACAATATCAGGCGGTAATTCCCCCAAATCCCCCATAATCCGGCCATCACTGTCCAGAAAAAGCCCCTGCGGGTTGATTTCCACCAGGGTATCCTTGACATCGTCCGGCAGGGTGGTGTTGACGTTGTAATCGGTCGATACGTTGGGATGGATGGCGTGGGTCTGCATGACCACCACAGACTCCGGCATATAATCCAGCTCCGACTCGATGATATCTTCGGTCACGACTTTGCGGTTCGGCAGCCACTCCCAACTTTCCCCGTTCCAGGAGTAGAGGTCGAGCGTATTGTACGGCTCCGACTCATTCGGAATGGGGATGGTCAGCAGGACATCTTCCGGCTCAACCCCCTTTTGCTGGAGGCGATAGTAGGGACTTTTGACCACCAGGTTGGGGGGGATGCTCTCGGCGGCGGTCAAGAGGCTGCTGCCGGCCGCGCCTTCCAAAAAGAGGCTGCGGGGCACGGCATCCAGCTTGACCCGAAAAGAGCGTTTGACCCCTTCCGGCAAAAAGGTAACTTGGGTGCCGTCGGGGTCCTGAATCACGCCCCCGTCCCGGCCAATTCGTTCATAGCCGATACTGAGCAAACGGTCGGCCAGCGACACCGGCGGCAACAACAGGGCGCTCAAAATCAGGAGCGGTATTAAGAGGAAATTTATAATAACCCCACCCAACCTGCTTTCCAAAACTTGCTCAAAGGCATAGGCTAATGGGTTACGATTTTTTGACGACATTAACTCGCTTCTCCTTTTCCTTCAACCAGCCTCCTGGCCAGGTTGACTCTACCAACAAAAATAATGGTCAGGGTAGACGCGCTTGCGTGGCCCTGTGACACTAAATATACTTATCTCCCGAAAAGAGGCCAAATTTGTTTTCACAAATATGGTGATTAGCTGTTCCCACGACTAATACCGAGCCGATGGCCTCTCCAAAAGAGGGGTAAGTATAATAAAAAACGCAAAAAAGGAAAATCTTAGCCTACGGGTGTATTTCACTTTCGGGGCAGATTTTAGACCATCTGGAAGGCTGGAAGATTTGGACGGTTGTAGGAGTTACGCGGTTCGCATCCCGAGTAGCCTTGAAAAGGCGTATCGAGGGGTGCAGCCGCTCCAAACGACACCCTTCGATACGGCTACCGCCTACTCAGGATGCGTTTGTCGCTCAACTGCGTAACTCCTAGGTTGGTTATCAGGCGTGTGACCAATCTTCCAGCCTTCCAACCTTCCATCGGGGCGGTTAAATCGTGGAGGGCTATAATTCGCCCCAAAAGTGAAATACACCCTTAGCCTCTACTGCCAGGTTGGAGTCTTACAAGTTCTTGTGGTACAATGCTTAAATTAATGAGTAACACACCATTGACTTCTATCGACGTGATCGGTCACGACTGGGCCGTGGCTCTGCTGCAACGACAAGTGGCGGCAGGGCGGGTGGCTCAATCGATTCTGTTGAGCGGCCCGCCTCAGGTGGGCAAGGCGACGTTGGGGCGTTATCTGGCCCAATATCTCAACTGCCAGGCGGAGAACAAACCGTGTGGGCAGTGTGGGGCCTGTCGCAAAACCGGCCAGGGCCACCACCCCGATGTGCGTCTGCTGGATGGGACCGATCCGCTCAAAATCGACGATATTCGAACCCTCCAGCGGGATTTGTCGCTGTCGCCGTATGAGGGCTACTATCGGGTGGTGCTGTTGGCCAACTTCGAGCGGGCGACGACTGCCGCGGCCAACGCTCTGCTGAAAACACTGGAGGAGCCGGCGGCCCAGGTGGTGCTGATTTTGACGGCCATTGATCCCGGCGGGTTGCTGCCGACAATCGTCTCTCGCTGCCAGGTAGTCGCTCTACGCCCCTTACCCCGGCAACAGGTGGCCGAGGCGCTGCAAAGTCGATGGTCGGCCTCGCCGGCCCAGGCCGAATTGTTGGCCCACCTGTCGGGTGGGCGGCTGGGCTGGGCCATCGAGGCGCTGCGGGACGAGACGATTTTGGAGCGACGGCAGGCCGGTCTGGATGATCTGTTTGAATTGTTGGGCATGAACCGGGCTGAACGGCTGGCCTATGCCCAACAGGTGGGGCGAGAGCCGGCGGCCATCAAGGAGACATTGAGCCTGTGGCTGACGGTGTGGCGCGATCTGCTGCTGTTACGTAGCGGCAGCCGCTCTCACATTCTCAATGTGGACCGGCAGACGACCCTTGAAGCGTTGGTGTCTCGGGGGAGCGTCGGCCAGGCCAAAGCAGTGGTGGAGCGTTTACGAACGGCTCTGTTGAATTTCGATCATAATGTCAATACCCGGCTCAATTTGGAGTTGGTGTTGCTCAAGTTGCCAAAATATTAGAAATTTTGTAAGAACGATGAGGTAATTATGCCAAATGTAGTAGGAGTACGCTTCAATCCTGTCACCAAAATCTACTATTTCGACCCAGATCAACATGAGGCGCTACAGTTGGATGAGCGGGTTATCGTGGAAACAGCCCGAGGTATCGAGATGGGGGTGGTGGCTATGCCACTGCGACGGGTTCCCAAAAGCGAGATCAAAGGTAAACTGAAGCGGGTCATCCGCAAGGCGACGGTGGCCGATTTGATGCAGGCGGAGAGTTACCGGGCCCAGGAGCCGGAGGCGATGGCCACCTGCCAGCGACTAGTGGAGAAGCTGGGCGTGCCGATCAAGGTCATCCGGGTCAGCTACAATTTCGATGGTTCGCGGTTGGTGTTTGATTTCACGGCTGAACAGCGGGTCGATTTTCGGGATTTAGTCAAGGAGCTGGCCCGGGC
>CAZWZZ010000099.1:0-5119 GCA_964638395.1 uncultured Caldilineaceae bacterium | reverse complement strand
TGTACCAAACGTTGAAGCAGAACCTACCCAAAGTCGGCAGCCTGGTCAAAACAGAACAGGGTATTATGGGCACGGTGCGGGGGCTGAACATCATCAAGGAGACGGTTTTGTTGGACATCGAGGGCAACGACTCCTACATCGAGATGGAGGCCGAAACGGTCGAAGTTCTGAAACAGGGTAAAGGTAAAAAAGGGGGAAGCGGCGGTCGGGGTAAGTAAAATGGCTTTTTCGGAACTCCAGGGGGTTGACACCTTCGTAAAACGCAAAACGTAACCCATTTTTACGCGATACGTTTTGCGTTTTAGCGGTTTAACCCTACGAAATTCCTGTTGAGGCGATAAAATTAGTACTACTGGGTAGTAAAAATTCCAAAAAAATGTGGTATACTTTGCGTAAAGATAACGTAAAGAGATTTTGACATAACTACTCAACAACACAAAAACGACATCCATCCTGTCTGGGAGTATGTTTGGGAAGTTTTTTGGTCAGCCGTTCAGTCCGGCTGGCAATGGGCAGAAAAGAGGCGGTTATCATTGGGCAGATAACCACCTCTTTTTAATAACTGTAATAAGTTGATATTTTATCTGTGGGAGGATAGGTATCTATGGATGGTTTCAGCTTGATTATTGGCGGCATGTTAGGAGGGTTGGCCGGGTGGGCTTTTTCCAGCGCGACCAGCAAACAGCGGGAGGCCAGCAAGTTTATTAGCGAAGCCTTAAAGGCGGAAGAAAAGATGGTCAAGATGGAGGGAGAGGCCAAGAGCAACAAACGGCGGCGGGTGGCGGAAATGGCGCAGGGCTTTGCCTTGTACACGTTGGGCTTTATGCTGATTGTCATCTTGACCGCTATTTTGTTCAATTCACTACTGTAAGCCCCCATTTAACTGAGAGCTAATTTGGCCACAGTGACGCCGTCTCCGCCTTCGGTCGTATCGCCGGGGCGATACGAGGAGATCATAGGGTGGCCGCCGAGTTCCTGACGCACCACCTGGCGCAGGGTCCCGCTGCCTTTGCCGTGGATGATGCGGACCCAGGGCAGTTGGGCCATAAACGCTTGATCCAGATATTGATCCAGACGGAGGAGGGCCTCCTCGGCGATTTGACCACGCAGGTCTAATTCCATACCGGGCGACTCAACCGCCGACACGCTGACCGTTGACATCGGTTTTTGCGGCTCGGCGGTTTTGGCTTTCTCGCGTAGCTCTACATCTTTAAGAGAGACGCTGGCCCGGAAGTTCCCCAACTGGACTTCGGCCTGCTTGTTTTGAATCTCCACCACTTCGCCGACGGTGTTGAACTGGCTGATGAAGACCTTGTCGCCGGGGGCGATGCTTTCCGGCGGTTTTGGCGGAGTGGGGGGAGGGGCGGCTTTGGCTACCACCGCCGCCTCAACCTCATCCAGTTGGGCCTCAACCTCAGTGACCTCAGGCGAGGCAGGCTGTGTCTCGGTCTGCCGCTGCATAAGCTCAGCCTCGGCCTGCTGCTTCAAAGCCCGAATCTCTTCACGCACAGCCTTGATCTCCCGCCGCGCATCGGCTCGCACCGAACTGAGAATATCTTGCCGCTCCTGGTCGATCTCGGCCAGCCGCTGTTCCACCTCAGCGGCTCGGCCCTCGGCCTCGGCCCGCGTTTGTTCCGCCTCCCGCCGGATTCGTTCGGCCGCTTCCTTCTGAGATTTGATTTCGGCCAGCATAGCCTCCACCTGCTGCTCATCTTCGCCCACGAACCCCTGCGCCTGATCGATGATGGCCGGGGATAACCCCAAACGTTGGGCGATAGCAAAAGCATTAGAAGCACCGGGCAGACCGATTTGCAGACGGTACGTCGGGGCCAAACTTTCCAGGTCAAAGGCCATACTGGCGTTCATCACGCCCGGCGTGGTGTGGGCGTAGGCTTTTAGCTCCGAATAGTGGGTGGCCACAAGCGTGGTCACGTCTCGCTCCAACAGGTAGGACAGTATGGAGCGGGCCAGGGCCGCGCCCTCGACCGGGTCGGTGCCGGCCCCCAACTCATCGAAGATAACCAGGGAGCGGTCGTCACAGTGGGCCAAAATATTGACGATGTTGGTCATATGGGAGGAGAAGGTGGAGAGGCTCTGCTCGATAGATTGCTCATCGCCGATGTCGGCGAAGATGTTGTTGAAGATGGGCACCGTTGAGCCATCGGCCACGGGAATCCACAAGCCAGCCTGGGCCATAGCCGTCAGCAGGCCGGCGGTTTTCAGGGAGACTGTTTTGCCGCCGGTGTTTGGCCCGGTGATGACCAGCATATGGGTGGGGCCGCTCAAAAGGATGTCAACCGGAACCACGGTGTCGGGATCGAGAAGCGGATGGCGGGCGGCGATGAGATCGAAAAAAGGGGGAGACTCCGTCTCCGCTGGCGGAGGATTTCCCGCCGGTGTGGCCCGATGTTGTTTCAGGTCGAGTAAAATCGGTGCGGTCGCTTCGATGGCCTCAGCATATTTGGCTTTAGCCAGGGTCAGGTCAATATCGGCCAGGGCGGCCACTGTGTGGGCAATGAGCGGCGCTTGGGCTCGAACCGTGTCGGATAGGGCCACCAGAATGCGCCGAATTTCCTCTTTTTCTTCCAGTTGCAACTGTCGCCAGCGGTTGTTCAGCTCGACGGTGGTCAGCGGTTCGATGAAGATGGTGGCTCCGCTGGCGCTTTGGTCGTGGATGATGCCCTGAATTTTGCCCTTGAATTCGGCCTTGAGGGGAATGACGTAGCGCCCCTCCCGCTGGGTGAAGAGAGCCTCTTGCAGATAGCGCTGATTGCGGTCGGAACTGATGAGACGTTGCAGTTTTTCCAAAAGTCGGCTGTGGGTGGTTTCCAACTCTCGCCGAATTTTAGCCAGGTCAGGGCTGGCTTTGTCTTTGACCTCCCCTTTGTCATCAATGGCCTGGCCGATAGCGTTGACCACGCCCGGACATTCTTCGATACGCCCGGCTATATCGGCCAGGCGGGGGTAGGCTTCCTCCAGCCGGGTCAGGATGCGCTGCAAATCACGGGCGGCGATGAGTGTCTGGCGTATCTCCAGCAGGTCGAGCGGGGTTAAGATTGCGCCCCGATTGAGCCGCTCCAGCCGGGGCCGGACGTCGTGGGCATCTCTAACGCTAATGTTGGGTTTGGCCGCCAGCAGACGGACGGCTTCGGTGGTCTCACCCTGCCAAACCTGCACCTCGCTGAGGTAGGGGGAGGGTTGCAAGGCTAGGGCCAGCGTTTCGCTGGCCGAAAACATCGTATGTTTGGCTAATCGTTCCAGAATTTTTGGAAATTCGAGGGTGTTGAGATGTTTTTGGTGCATAGGATTCAAGAAATGAAGCTAAGAACTTTGCGGAAGATGTCCGCATCACGGGGGATGAAAAAATCGAGTGACCAGGATAAGCCCCACAGGATCGAGTTAAACATTGGCATCAGGGTTGACGTGTTGAACTGGGCCGTCATGCGGCGGGTAAACGTGCCCACTTCGGCGGGCACATCACTGGGCTGGAAGATAAACTGCAAAGCCCCCAGAATAATGGCTAACCAGAGCGACATCAAAACGACGCCCAAGACCATCCCTCCTAGCAAATTTAATGGGCCAAAAACGAAGCGATCCATAGCCGTCCGTGGAGCCTCGACCAGGGGGTCATCCTGATCTTTCTGTTTCTTCTTACGGTCTTCCGGAGGCGTACTCAACATTTTTACCAGCAGGCGGATCGATTGGAAAGTGACAAAGAGAATCAGTAGAAACGACAGGACATCGCTCCCGACTGGACCCATACCCAACCCTTGCAGAATATTGCGGCTAAAAAGTTTGTAAAGCCAGAGGGTGGCAAATAACCCTAACCAGATACTTACAATAGATATGATTTGAGGCGTTGTGCCTCTCACCATGCCGACGAGAAGTCCAATAAATAAAAGAACAATTAGCAATAAATCTAAGGTATTCAAACCCAGAAATTGCATCGTGTTATCTCCCTGAATGATTTCACCTATCTCGGAGAATAGGTGCGTAAATTTGTGGCCAACTTAAGCATACATGATAACATTCTTTTTCCAAAATGGCACATTCTGGCAAATAAAAAGCCCATCCTCTGCTCAGGGTGGGCTTTTTCGTACCGTCGAGTCGGGCCGGATCAGGCCGATTTTTCAGCCGTTGTCAGCTCTGGGTTTTCAGGGACCGCCAATTCTTCGTCAGGGACGGGCGAACCGGCCTCGCCAAATTGGGGCGGTTCGATTTCGTCTTTCATGGCCAGGTTGCCCTTGAAATAGCCTTCCTCATCGAGCAGAAAACTGCCGACATCGACATCGCCCCACACCTTACCGGTGCTTAAGATTTCAAGCCGACCGGTGGCGCTAATTTTGCCGGTGACCGCGCCACTAACCGACACATTTTGGGCGATCAAATCGGCGGCGACCTTGGCCTGGGGGCTGACAACAATGTTCCCAAGTGATTCAATGACGCCTTCTTCGCAAACGCCATCAATTCGAATGCTGCCATCACAGACCAGCCGTCCGCTAAAGTTGGTATTAGCCCCGATAACTGTCTCTATTTTTTCGAGGGGGGCTTCTTTATTGTTTCGACCAAACACCTTCGTCATCTCCTAAACATGTGAATAGTCCGGTGACTATACTCCATCTAAAAGAGATTGTCAATGAGTCACCGTGACATTAGACTCAGTCCAATATTTGTTTGCAAAGCCAGGTATCTAAAGGCTGTCTCACGCCGCAGATTTGGATGTACTGAGCGTGGCCAATGCCTCTTTGATCGGGGCCAGGCCATCTGTTTGAATGGGGGCCTCTTCTTCCTCGGCAGCCGGTGGCTCCGTTTCATCCGTAGGCATAACCAGGCTGATGATCGTATCTCCGGCTTTAGGCGTTAAGGATTGGTCCATGGCAAAAATGAAGAGCTTGCCCGTTTCGTCGATCAGGAAAAGCGGAATAATGCCGTTGCCGTGCTTGATTTTATACGCTTTATAGGTGAACTCTTCGGTCAGTTGGGTTTTCTTGATTTCAGCCGTTTCGCAATATTTATCCAAATGGGCATAGGTGGCCCGTTTATTAAACAGAAAACGACCCCGTAACGGGGGAGAGACCGTTTCCTCGCGGGTACTGTCCGCTTCTTTTGGATACAGTTG
>CAZWZZ010000098.1:0-12377 GCA_964638395.1 uncultured Caldilineaceae bacterium | reverse complement strand
CAACGAACCATCTGGGGGGATTTCTCGGCTTTCAGCCTCGAAATGACATGCCTGAGCAGTAACATTTTGTCAATTATAACTGCCCGGCGGCTGCCCCTCAGTCGTCACCCCAATTTTGGCAAAAATCCGCTGCTTGACCTGTTTATTATACACCTGCCACTTTAAGTGGCGGTACTCGTCGGTAGAATCACCGGCCAGAAAACCGATGTCCACCTCGAACCCCCCGGCCAGCAACTTGCCCCCGCCGAAATATTGGCCCGCCTCGCTCTTCCCGAAGACCTCTTTAATGAAGCCATCGGGGTCCAGCGTGATTTTTGAGGTACGGAGGGATCCAATCAGCGCCTCTCGCTCGTCGCTGATGACGATGCCGTAGACGATAGCCGTATGGACGTTCTCCTCGGTCAGCAGAAAATCGGCGGCTTGGGGAATGGCGTCCCGATCTTCAGCCCGCAAATAGCCGATGCCGGCAATCGAATAATTCTCGGTCGTCACCCGCCCCTCCAACGCCCGGCGGATCACATCCAGCACCGATTTGGAGCGGGCCTGGCTCATAATCTGGCTCAGCAGATCGGCATCTCGATAGTGGCTGAGAAAGGCGACGGCCCGAAAATCGTCGGCGTTGGCCTGGATGAAGCCGTTGGTGTCGGTCATGATGCCGTGCATCAAGGCCGTCGCCGCCAGACGATGCTCTTGCCGGGCCGTGTCCAATTCCAACAACTGCTCCAGATATTCGGCATAAATGGTAGCCGTGGCCCCGGTGCGGCGGATGTCGCTAAATTCCGGCTCCAATCGCTCCTGTTTTTCGTGATGATCGACGATAATCAGGGGCGGCACGTCCGCGGCCTCTAGCGCCTGCACAATCTCCTCAGACGTCGTACCTTGCCCATCGACAAAGACGGCCCCATCATACTGCTTCAAATCGAGCGATTCCTCATAAGGGGTCAGGTCGATGCCGAGCAGTCGCACCAAAGCAATATTTTGTTGGTGGCTGATCTTGCCGCTGTAGATGATCTCAACCTCGATATCGAACGCGGCGCTGATGAGTTTGTGGGCAAAGGCCGAAGAAATAGCGTCGGGGTCGGGAAAATCCTGGGCAACGACCACGTGGCGCTCGCCCCGGTGGGCATCGAGGATTGCGCCGATACCGGATTTGGTCTCAGCAGAGTTGCTGTTAGTTTGAGACTCAGTGGCTTTATCGCTCATAGTCTGTTCTCATCTGTCAGGTTGTGACGGGCTGTTTTTGGAAGCTCTTCGATCAAGAGAGAGACTCCTCAAAATCGGCCAGCGCGTTCGCCAAGACAGCTCGCTCATGTAGCTTTTCAAGCCGGGCGGGGTCATCAATCTGGTTGATAGTCTCCACCAGGGAGGGGGGAACCTCGCCGAAGCGGAGACGCAAAACCTGAAGCACCGACTTGCGAAGGGTTTGCAAGGCTCCTTGCTCGACTCCCTGCTTCAAACCCTTCTCAATACCTATCTCCTCGATACTGGTAATATACGGCATTTCGTTTACCTCCTCGTATGCCACTAACGTCTCTTCAAACTTATACTTCAACGCTTCCGGCAAAATCATCAACCAGTCGATGAAGCGGAACAGCAATCTCACTTCTTTTTTGTCTACAACGACAACACCCGCTTACCAGAGTCATAGATCGTAATCGGCCCGTCGTGGGAGACGGTGATGGCCAGACAATCGGCTTCGGCGCTCATCTTGGCCGCGCTGCTGTGGCGAGCGCCCTTGCCCGGCCCGATTTCGGCTTTGGTTTCGGCATCGGGCCGGAGCAGGACCATACAGCCGCTGAACTCATTCCGCCCGGCGTCGATGACCGTGGCCCCATCCTGCTTGGCAAAATTAATCAACTCCTGATCCGAGACCTCGGCCATTGGTGCCCGAATAATCAGGGCGAAATGGTTGATTTCCGAGGCGTCCGAATGTTGCAACACCCGCTCCGAGTCGCCGACGATGAAAATCGCGCCCAGGTTCCGTTCCGACATCTGGAAGGCACAGCGCAGAATCCGTTGCACCAACGTCAAATTATACGCCTTGCGTTCGGTCAGTTCCGCGATTTTCTGCTCGATATCCTGCATATTTTCCGGCGACCAGTCGCCGTTGGAGTAGCGCCCGACCAACTGTCCATCGGCAAAGACCCGCACCTGCCGCCCCCCGGCGGGTACAAAGAAGACGACGGCATCACAATGGTGAGAGATAGCGGCGTGGTGCCGGAAGTGGGGGCCGAGTAGAAAACTGGTGCGCTCCTCCAACGGCACTTCCAATTTATTGATGCCCCGCACGTAGCCATGCTTATCGAGAACATAGCCCAACACCCGGCCATCCACCATCGTGGCCAGGGAGACCAGATTTTTTCGCATACGCCCGATGCGGTCGGAGGAGAGCAGCCGGATTTTGCCCGGCGGCAGCACCCGGCTGATGCGGGTCGGGTCGCCAACAATCAGGGCCGTGGACAGGGGCCGCTCCTCGCTCTCCAATTGGGCAATCGTGGCCGCCGCGTCGCAGATGTGAACCATCGACGGGGCGTCGATCTGCTTTTGGCGGGCCAATTCAAAGAGAAATTGAATCCCGGCATCGGCCAGCCAGGCATCCAGCAGGCTCTCTTTCTCTAGCAACACTCGCAGCCGCTCCGGTTCAACCTGCACCTGCGACACCTCGGCGGCCTCAAGTTGGAGCGGCAGCGGATACATCTCCTCGATTTTGGCTGCATACCGCTCGGCGACGGTGTGGCGGCTGATTTTCATCGAGGCGGTCAATTCGCCGGCCTCTTTGCTCAACGGCTGATCCAGCAGCCGGTAGACGGTAATCCGCTCCTCTCGATCCAATTGCTTGTTAACTTTAGCAATAATCTCTTCTTCCAGCAATTGTTTGACCAGGGGGTGGGTGGTGGTGTCTACGGTATGACCGGTTTCATCGACGATGCCTTCAAAATGGGCAATCAACGCCTCCAGATCGAGGACTAACATCACCGACAAATGGGGCTTCCCCTCGCCGATGAGAGCAGCCTGGGTGATGAACGGGTTGTCGGTCAGGGCCGTCTCGATGACAATGGGGGCCACCTTGCGCCCATTCGACAGGAGGAGCATATGCCCTTTCCGCCCGGTGACGTATAAATAGCCGTCATTGTCGAGATGGCCGACATCCCCGCTCCGCAACCAGCCGGCCTCATCAAAGAATCGGGCCGTCTCGCCGGGCCGCTGCCAATACTCCCGCATCATCATCGCGCTGCGGATGAGGATCTCGCCATCGTTCGCCAGGCGCACCTCGTAGCCGGGAGCGACTTGACCACAGGTTCCGGGGCGGCCGGCCTGCGGTCGGCTGATGGTCGGAAAGCCACCCGCCTCAGCCAGGCTGTAGGTTGCCAGGATGGGTAGGCCAATGGCCATGAAAAATTCACACACCTCATCCGGGGGCGGGGCCATCGCCGCGTACAGCCGCCGGACACGACCGCCGACATCGCCCCGCAGTTGATTGAAGAAGGTCAGATCGGCCCGAATATACTCCTGCCGCTCCTCCGGGGAGAGGGCAGCGCCCGCTGTGCGATACTCCCGCCCTTTTTTCAAGGCCCATTGGAAGATTTTGCGATCCGCTTCCGGTTGGGTGGCCAGCCAATTCATCCTGTCCTCGTAATACAACTCGTAGATGTTCGGCATCGCCAGCATAACCGTCGGGCTGACCTGCTGCATATCATCTTCCGGCGGATCCACCTCGCCCCACAAGGCATTGGTCACGCCCGATACAAAATAGTGGAGCGAAGCCACCAGGCTGGGGTATTCACTCCACGGACGGAGGGTGAAGGCCACATCATCGTCAGTCAACTGAAACCAGGCGGCCATATGCGTCAGCGTCGCTTGCAGCCGGGCCTGGTCAAAGACGGCCCCTTTGGGCTGGCCGCTGGCGCTGGTGACGTAGTAGAGGAGGGCAATGGCTTCGGGGGCTATGTTTTGAGCCTGGGTGCGGATGGCTTCCTCATCCTCAGCGGAAAGCGGCTCGGTCAAAAACTGCTTGAGGGGCGTGACCTGCGGGAGAGGTTCCCCCCCTGACGACGTGGTCACGATCTTTTCGAGGTCGGGCAGGTAATCGGCGTGGGTGGGATCGAGACCGGCGACGGCTTTTTGTAGATGGCCCCGCTCTTCCAGAATAGCCAACCGCGCCCCGCAGTCTCGCAGAATAAAGTGGAGCGTATCCGGCACATTGGTGATATGCAGGGGGACGACGGCCCCGCCCGCCAGCAGACAGCCCAGATAAGCAGCCAGCCACTCCGGCGAATTTTTGGCGGCCAACACCACCCGTTCTCCATTAGCGATACCCTGGCGTTGAAAAAATCGGACAAATCGAAAGGTTAGCGTGGTCAGGTAATGGTAGGAAATATCCTGGTAATGTTGACCCTGTTTAATTTTGAGGCAGGGGCGTTGGGCGTGGGTATCCAGCGCCAGCAGCAGGGTTTGATTCAAAGTTAGATTTTGTGTCTGCATCACATCAACGAGTGCGTAATCTTAGATTATCGACATTGACATCGAAAGTAATGGCGGGACCAGCGCCGGTCAGCCGGTAGCCGTTGACGGCTGCCGTCCACGCTCCCTGCGTATTGACGTTGGCTTCCGCGTTGACGCTGACCTCCGCCGGCGTGCCCTCCGGCACAATCAAGACGAACGTCCCGGCTCCCCCATCGACCGTGACCGTCAGCTCACGCTGCAAGTCGCCGCTGAAATCCATCGTAAAGTCACCCAACCCCCCTTCAAAGATAATCTCCTCGGCGCGGGCATTGGCCAACCCCTCCAGCACGGTATTGACCGACCCGATGCCTTTGTAATCGAACGTTTCCATCGCCACCAGATTAGGCTCGGAGAAGGATAGCTCAAAATTGGCCGCCCCCTGCGAGATTTTGACATTGGTTAAAGCCAGTCCCCCCAGCTCGATATCCCCCCTGGCCGCCCCGGTTTCGATGGTCAACGCCAGCGGCACGGCGGCCAGGCGTAGCGACCAATCATTTTTAATGTTGCTGGTGGTCCAGCCGGCCAGGCCAAGAGAGTTTTCGTGCCGGAGCCGAATCTCATTCTGCTCGACGTTGATTTGCGGCCTGAGTTGTTCGACATTGTATTGGGCGCTTCCTTCGACCAGGCCATTTTCCGCGCCGGGGCGCAGGGTCAGTTCGCCGGAGCCAAATTCGATGTCCAGGGCCAGGCCCTCGGTGTCGCTCGGCAACGGAATGTTGATTGCTTCTTCCACGGTGTCGCCGACTTCGACGGTCGGCAAAATGTCGGAAATGGTGGCCAGGGTGGTGTTCAGCGTGGAGCATAGCCCGCCTAGTCCAATCAAGGCCACGACGATGATGACCAGACCGGCGATGCCACTGACCCAGAAACAGCCCCGCCCTTTTCTGTCTACCGCCGGTGTTGGGGCGGGCATTGGCGTCGGTGTCGTCTCGACTTTTTGCAGTTGCGGCTCCAGACGGCGCTGGAAATTGATCAATTCGGGCGCATCCGGCATTAGCTCCTGCCATTGGTAGGCGGCGCTGCGTGCCCCTTCCAGATTACCCTCGGTGAGGGCTTGCTCGGCTTTTTGTTGCCACATCGTTGCCTCTTCAGTGACAGAATCAGGCACACTATCCGGGGTTGGGGGCGGCTCACGGGAGGGTGTCGGCGATGAGCTGTCAATGGTTTCCACAACCGCTGATGATTCCGCAACAGCAGCGGCTACGGAAACAGTGGAGCCATCCCCCAGATCGGCCAGAGCCTCGGCCATTGCCCCGGCGGTTTGATAGCGGTCGCCCGGCTTGCGGGCCAGGGCGGTTCGCAAAACTTGGGCGATAGTGGGCGGCGTGTTGTCGGGCCAACTCGTCGGCAACTGCAAAGGTTTGAAGTGGGACATCATAATCGCCGGGGGGGTCTCGCCCTGAAAGAGTTTCTGGCCGGTGACGATTTCATACAGGATGCAGCCGAGGGCGTAAATGTCGGCCTGCGGCGTGGCTTTTTCCCCCTCCCACGCCTCCGGGGCGATGTAGTGGGGCGTGCCGACGATATCGCCGCTGACAGTCACGCTGCGGTGGCTCTCCCCGACCAGCTTGGCAAAGCCGAAATCGGTCAACATCGGCCCCCGCTCCAGATCGACCAGGATGTTGCCCGGCTTCAAATCACGATGGAGGATACCCTGAGAATGAGCATAATCCAACCCGGCGGCGGTAGCCAGCGCGATGTTAACCGCTTCATTCCAGGGCAAGGGGCCACGCCGGGCAATCACCTCATCTAAGCTGCTGCCGTCGATGAGGCGCATCACCAGAAAATGGCGACCCTCGGCCTGGCCGATGTCGTAGATGGGCACGATCTGGGGATGATCCAGCCGGGCGATGGCTTGGGCTTCGCGCCGAAAGCGTTTGACCCACGTGGCGTCGGTCAGCAGCATCGAGCGCAGTTCCTTGAGGGCCACCAGCCGGTCCAGCTCAAGATCGCGGGCACGATAAACAATGGCAAAGCCCCCTTCGCCGATTTTTTCCAGAATTTCGTATCTACCCAGTTGGTCCGTCATACCTGATGTCCTTCAGGATGGGCTTAGAACTATTCACAGCCTTGTACATCTAACAATGATACCATAAAAAGAGGGGGGGTAAAATTTGGGGCGGAACGGCGCGGTTCGTCGATAGGTTTGACTCTTTGTGAAATTTTTCAGCTACAGTATAATTCCAGGAGAGGCGGGCAGTCTTTAATGAGACGACACCAACAACAATGAAAATAGCGTAAGACAAACTTAAGTTTGTCCTACAAAACCTATTTTCAGGAGAGTAAGACAAACTTAAGTTTGTCCTACAAAACCTATTTTTAGGAGAGAGTGTCTCATTCATTCCATACGAATTTTTAATCCTTTTGGCCTCTTTGATTTTTTGGTCGAGTATGTCATAATTGAGAAGACCTAATGACAGTTCGTTAGGCAAAAATAAAAGTTAACTCATATCCCAAACGAAGCGTGATGGCCATGCCAGATGTCCAAAAAGAGAACCAGATTACTATTTTAGTTGTTGATGATACACCCATTAGTTTACGATTACTGGTCGATTTATTGACGGATCGAGGGTACACCGTTCGTCCGGCCCTGAGCGGAGAAGCGGCCCTGCTGGAAGCCCAAACGGTTCTGCCTGATTTGATTTTGTTGGACATTATGATGCCTGACTTGGATGGGTATGAAGTGTGCCAACAGTTGAAATCAGCCGAGACCACTCGCGATATTCCGGTCATCTTCGTCAGCGCCCTCGACCAAACTTTCGATAAAGTCAAAGGTTTTGAAGTCGGCGGGATTGATTATATCACCAAACCGTTTCAGGTCGAGGAAGTGTTGGCCCGAGTCGAGACTCACCTCTCCCTACGCCGGCTGCAAAAACAGGTCGAGACCCAAAATGCTCAACTCATGCAGGAAATTGCTTTTCGAGAGGAAGCGCAAGAGATTCTGCGAGAGAGCGAGGCACGTTATCGCCTCATTTCCGAGACGGTATCCAGCATTGCCTACGTTTACCACGTCGATGAAGATGGTCAGTTGACGCGAGCGTGGGCCACCGACGCTGCCGCTAAACGAGTGACCGGCTACAGTTATGCCGAGGTGGATGCTCTGGGTGGTTGGTTGAACCTAATTCATCCCGATGATCTGGCGGCCGTCCACCGGCATAACGACCTCCTACGAAGAGGTGATACCAGCACAGTCGAATATCGGCTTATTACCAAAGATGGCGAAATTTGCTGGATTCGAGATTTCGCCCGACCGCTGTGGGATGAGGCCAAACAGCGGGTGACTTCCCTCTACGGCGGCTGTCAGGACATCACCGAACAGAAACAGCTCGAAGAACAGCTCCGCCAATCCCAGAAGATGGAGGCCATCGGCCATTTAGCCGGAGGCGTGGCCCATCATTTCAACAATTTACTAACGACGATTATGGGCTATGTCGATCTGTCGCTGACTGAGTTACCGGCTGACCATACCGTGACCAACGATCTCCAGATCATCCGCCGCACCACGCAACGGGCCGCCACCCTAACCCGCCAACTACTGGCCTTCACCCGCAAACAGGTCATTCAGCCCACGCTGCTCGATCTCAACGAATTAGTCCGCAGCACCGAAAGTATGCTGCGCCAACTCATCAACGAGTCAATCGAACTGGAGACAGAGTTGGCCACCGAATTAGCCCCGATCAAAATGGATGCCAGCCAATTGGAGCAACTGCTGGTCAATTTCGTGGTCAATGCCCGGGATGCCATGCCCGATGGTGGGCGGCTGTCCCTGGCCACAAAAAGTGTTGACATCGCCGACCAGACGACGGCCTCGGTTAAAATCCCTCGCGGTCATTACGTGCAGTTGAGCGTGACCGATACCGGAACCGGTATGACGAAAGAGGTACAAGATCGTATCTTTGAACCCTTCTTCACCACCAAAGAAGTCGGCCAGGGAACCGGACTGGGCTTGTCTACCTGCTTCGGGATTGTCAAGCAGCACAATGGCTACATTACTGTAGATAGTCAACCGGGGCAGGGTACGACGATCAATATTTATCTACCCGCTCTTGAAAAACCGGTCGCGTCATCGACGGTAGAAATTGACCAACATTTACCAACCGGCCAGGAGACAATCTTGCTGGTCGAAGATGAAGTCAATGTTCGGGAGTTGGCCGGCCGGATTTTGCGACAGCAAGGCTACACCGTCTGGGAAGCGGGGGATGGGCAAGAAGCCCTGAGCGTCATTACCGAGCAATCCCTGACCAAGCTTGATTTGCTGGTGGCCGATGTGGTCATGCCCAAATTGGGCGGTATTGAATTAGCCACCCGCTTGATAGCGGATGACCCTCACCTCAAAATTCTGTTGATGTCCGGCTACACCGATGGTATCATTGGCTCCAAGGAAATCCGGCAGTTGAACGGCTCTTTTCTACTAAAACCCTTCACCCGCTCCAAATTGACGCAAAGCGTCCGTAACGCACTGGATGAGACAACAAAGTAGCCCTGTAATCAACCGTCCAAAGCCCCGGGTGCGTCCCAAATTTTAGGAGATAGCATCCTGAGTAGCGCGAAACGGAGTGGAGCGCGTATCGAAGGGTGCGGCGAACGAACCAAGTCTTGGTCAACCCGCACCCTTCGATACGGTTTCCGCTACGCTCCAACCTACTCAGGATGCTGGACTTGAAATCTCGCCTAAATTCTGGGACGCACCCAAAGCCCCCCGCAGCTCCTCGGCCAGCTCCCGCACGCGCTTGGTCGACTCCGCCGCCCGCTTGACCAGGGCGCTGCCGACGATGACCCCATCGGCCACCTGACCGACGGCGCGGGCCTGCTCACCGCTACCGATGCCGAAGCCGACGGCCAGGGGCGTGTCGGTCGCAGCCCGGACGCTCTGCACGAACTGGGCCAGGTCGGTGGGCAGGGCGGTGCGAGCGCCGGTTACGCCAGTCAGGGAAACCAGGTAGATGAACCCCTTCGACTTGTCGGCTACCAGCTTGATGCGTGCCGGGGTGCTGGTCGGGGCCAGGAGATACACCAGGGCCAGGTCGTGGGTGGCACACAGTGCTTCCATCTCCTCGGCCTCCTCCGGCGGCAGGTCGGGGATGATGAAGCCATCGACACCCGCCGCCGCGGCATCTTCGACAAACTGTGTCAGGCCATAAGCCAGCATCGGGTTGATGTAACCCATCATTAAGGCCGGGGTGTCGATCCCCCCGGCCCGCAATTCGCGGGTCATAGCCAGACAATCCTTGAGCGTTGTGCCATTCTCCAACGATTGCTGCGTCGCGGCCTGGATGGTCGGCCCATCGGCCAGCGGGTCGGAGAAGGGGATGCCCAATTCCAACAAATCGGCCCCGGCCTCGACCAGGGTTTTGATCGTTTCCAAGCCAGCCTCGCGGGTGGGATAGCCCAAGACGCTGTAGGGCATAAAGGCCGGGCGGCCTGTGGTAAATGCGTTTTGAATACGTTCGATACCGTTCATTTAATCCTCATTTTCCCCAAGTTGTTTGAGTTTTGCTTTCAGACGAGCCACTTCTTCTTCAGCAGCCCGACGAGCTTCAGTCTCAACCTGGCGAGCCTCTTCAGCAGCCCGACGAGCCTCTTCAGCAGCTTGATGCGCTTGCGCTTCTGCTTCCCACTCCGCCAAAACCAAATTTCCATCAGGGTCAAAAAAGCGCAACCAACGATGAGGCCGACCGAGGCGTTTTCCCCACCAGGTTCCGATCCAAAGCTGAAGTTCCTCACTCCAAAGCCATCCTTGCTCATTAGGCTCTATTTCAACGTAATGGCCGGCCTGTAACCGCCAGCCGATGAGTTCTTCCGTGTAAGGGTTGTAGCAAAGATATTCCGGCACTCTCAGGATTTGTTCATAGACTTCTTTTTTGACTCCTTTGTCTTCCGCTTCGGTGCTATCTGATGTTAGCTCAATTACAAAGTTAGGAGCCAACCCATCTTCCTCCCATACAACCCACGCTTTACGCCACCGTTCGCTGTCAGCCACACCCTTGATGACAAAAAAATCGGGGCCGCGAAAGTTGCGGGTTTTGAGCTGATTTTGGTCAAAATAAACAAACATATTGCCTGATACATAAACATCTGAGCGATCTCGCCAGAGATAGAGCAAAATTTCGATGAGCAGGTTCATCGCGGCCCGATGCCAGTCACTCTCCATAGGAATACCATCCTCATAGATTAAATTTTCGCTATCAGGGGGTTGCGGGATACCAATCTTTTGAGTTACTTCAACCCAATCTGTTTTTGCCACAGTCATAATCAATCTCCGCTTACTATCATCAGTAGACAATTGCACCCTTCGATACAACTTCGTCCCTCAGTTTACTCAGGATGCTGCTCTTTACTAATCATCAAAATATAGAATGAGCATACCATTTTTACCCGGTTTAGCCAACCAGATGTAAACCGGGCTACCCTACCTTCTGATCCCGACCCGCTCTTGAGCCACCCGCAGCCGATGTTCGGCGATGGGCCGCACCCGCTCGGCCCCGTCCCGGAGAATTTCTTCAATGTAGGCCGGGTCGGCGGCCATTTCCTTATATTTAGCCTGAATCGGCTCCAGGGTGGCGATCACGGCGTCGGCCACCCGCTTTTTGAGCGTGCCATACCCCTGCCCCTCGAACTCGGCCAGGATTTTCTCCTCGCTGTCGCCGGTAATGGCCTGGTAGATGGTCAACAGATTGAGGATGCCGGGCTGTTCCGGGTTGAAGGCGATATTATTCTCCGAGTCGGTCGTGGCCCGCATAATCGACTTTTTCAGCACCTTCGGCGGGTCGAGCAGATGGAGGGCGTGACCCTGTTTATCGCTGCTCTTGCTCATCTTGGCCGTCGGGTCATCCAACCCCTTGACCCGCGCCCCGGCTTTGGGGATCAACACTTCCGGCACGACAAAGGTCTCCCCGTAGAGGCTGTTGAAGCGTTGGGCGATGTCGCGGGTCAGTTCGAGATGCTGCTTCTGATCCTCGCCAACCGGCACGTAGTGAGAATCGTACAGAATGATGTCGGTGGCCATCAAGACCGGATAATCGAGCAGCCCGGTGCCGATGCTCTCCTGCTTGACGCTCTTATCTTTGAACTGGGTCATCCGTTCCAGCCAGCCCAGCGGGGTGATGCAGTTGAGCAGCCAGGTTAACTCGGCGTGGGCCGAAATGTGGCTCTGGACGAAGATGGCGCAATGCTCCAGGTCGATGCCGCAGGCCAGATAGAGCAGGGCCACCTCGCGGCTCTTTTCGTAGAGAACCTGGGGGTCCTGGGGCACGGTCAGCGCGTGCAGATCGACCACGCAAAACACGTTCTCATACTTGTCCTGCTCCGCCACCCAATTTTTGATCGCGCCCAGGTAGTTACCGATGGTCAGGTTCCCGGAGGGCTGGATGCCGGAGAAGACCCGCTTTTTGGGGGATGGGGTTTGGGTCTGTTCTGAGTTGTCAGTCATAGATTAAGCTCCTTATGGTCAACGTAAAACGTAAAGCGCAAAACGTAATGACACTCTTTGCCAAAGGCTTTACGTTTCACGTTTTAGTGAGATAAATGTTTTCTGTCTGTTGGACTCAACGTTTTTACCGCTTCAACTCCCGCATAATCGTCTCCAAATCTTTGTCGCCCCGCCCGGAGAGGTTGATGACGATGATGCTCTCTTTGGGCATCGTCGGGGCCCGTTTGATGACCTCGGCCACGGCGTGGGCCGATTCGAGGGCGGGGATGATGCCTTCCATCTCGCTCAACACCTTGACCGCCGCCATCGCCTCATCATCCGTCGCATAAGTATACCCGGCCCGCTCCTGATCTCGTAACCAGGCATGTTCCGGCCCAACCGAGGGATAATCCAGCCCGGCGCTAATCGAGTGGGTCTCGGCGATTTGGCCGTCGCTGGTTTGCAG
>CAZWZZ010000097.1:0-12449 GCA_964638395.1 uncultured Caldilineaceae bacterium | reverse complement strand
GCCCCAGGTATTACAGCCCTTAAAAGCCACTTGATCGCTGGCGGTCCAGACCGGATGCGTGCCCAGAATATCTCCAATCTGTCCGGCGGGGACCAAGACCCCGGAGCCGGCAATATCGGCACAAAATTCATCCGGGTCTTGGGGGGGGGGAATCAGGGCACATTGAACAAAGACATAATTTTGATACCCTTCTGAGCCAAAAGCCAGTTGGGGGTTGCCATAGGTCAGGGTCGTACCGTCCGGTTTGTAGAACGGATGCATATCTGTGGGCGAGCCGCTGACAACCCTCTGGGGCGCTCCCGTGCCACTGGCCTCGAATACGTTCTCGCTAAAGCTGCCCGGCCCCTGGCCATTGACTAGCAACGTGTTCCCATCCAGACGGAAATTTGGCTGGCGGGCATTCTCAATCTTTCCGATCTGATCCCCATCGGGAATAGAGTAAATATATACATCGTAAGCCCCGGCCCCATTGTCCACCGGGAAGGCCAATTTTCCGGAGATGGGGGGCGCTTCGGGCGTTGGGGTGTCGGTGGGCGGGGCGGGCGTTGGGGTGTTGGTAGGCGGGCCGAGTGTGGGGGTGGGGGTAGGTTCTGCTTCTTCCGGCGTTGCAGTCGGCGATGGTTCAGGGGCCTCGGTCGGTTCTTCGGGTGTGTCCGTCGGTTCGAGGGTGACGGTCGGCACCAGAGCAATGGGCACACTGCCGGTATCTACCGCCTCACTAAACTCCTCCCCGGCTCTGATCCAGCCTTCCCCGGCGGCCAGACTGGTCTTGACCTGCCACCACTCGCCGCTCTGATCCCGGCTGATGATCTCGGCTTCGGCCCCATCGGGCAGAAAGCCCAACAGTTGGTAATCCTCGCCGGGGCCGCCTCGAATCTCCAACTCGGCCAGGGCCACGGCCTGGGGCGTGCCGGGGGGGATGGGGGTTGGCGTCGCGGTTGGTGGCTCCGGCGTTGGCGTGTCTGTCGGTCCGTCTGCCCCGGCTGATGATTCTTCGTCGGTCTCGGCCAGAGCGACAGCTTGCGCCTCAGCACTGGCAGTGGCGGTGGCCTCAGCGCCGCCGCCCGATCCCGAAAAGAGGAAGAGACCGGCAATCAGCAGAATGACAAGCACCCCCCCCCCAACCGCCAGCGGCACAACAGGCAAGCCCTTCTTCGTAGGGGCTTCCGAAGCCACAGTCTGCTGCTCCCCGGAGGCAATCGTCGGGCCGGCCGGCGAGGACATGACCGTTGCCTCACCGCCGTGCCGCATCTGGCCGGTGGCTATTCTTTCCTCGGCGGTAATCGGGCCTTTATCATGTTCAACTTCTTTTGGTTTTGGGGCGGGGGCGACGGGGATGAGCGGTTTATTGATCTGCTCCGGCGAAAGGCCAACCGCGCTGCGTAAATCCCTGGCCATCTCCCCGGCTGATTGATAGCGATCCTCCGGCTTCTTGGCCATCGCTTTGAGGATGACCTTTTCGACCCCTTCGGGCAGATCGGGATTGACTTTGCTGGGCATGGGCAGCGGTTCCCGGATATGCTTCATAATAATGGCGAACGGGGTGTCGGCATCGTAGGGCACGGCCCCCGTCACCAGCTCGTACAGCATAATCCCCAGCGCATAGATATCGCTCCGTTCGTCGGCTTTCTTGCCCTCCCCTTGCTCCGGCGACATATAGGCCGGCGTGCCGGTCAGAGCGCCGGTGGCGGTATGCTGCGTGCCCTCCAACGTCCGCACGATGCCAAAATCCGTCAGCACCACTTGCCCCTGTTGGTTAATCATCACGTTGGCCGGTTTGATGTCCCGGTGAATCATACCGTGTGAATGAGCATAATCGATGGCGCTACACAAGGCATAGAAAATCCGGGCAATCTCTTCCAGGGTGAAGGGTTTATCCTTCTTTTGACGGGCCTTCATCTCCATTTTGAGCGTTGGCCCGTCGATAAACTCTATTACCAGGAAATTGAGATTGTCCTCATTATGAAAGTCGAACGCCTGCACGATATTCGGATGGCGAAGTTTACCCGTATTTAGCGCTTCTCTGGCAAAACGTTGCACAAATTCTTCTTCATCCGCCATGTGGCTCAACATCACTTTGACAGCCACATACCGATTTAAACCGGGTTGATACGCCTTATACACTTCGGCCATGCCACCCCGGCCTAATTTGGCAACGATACGATACCGATCAATTGTTTGTCCGACTAAATTAGCCATACTTTACCTGCTAACCTTTTATAATTTTGATTTATGGGGGAGGTCACTCGCTACAATGTTGGAGCAACTTGAGTTATTTTAACTTATAACAAAGCATAGCCAATTATAACACTGCTACAATAAAGCGTCAAAGAAAAAATAACCCGGTTTTTGTCATCTGGCGTCGATGTAGGCAAAAACCGGGTTATTTCGCTTAACGCGAGTAGCTTTTCGATAATTTTGAGAACATGGCGATAGTACTATTTATCTATGGGGCCCAGGTGATCCGTTCTTCCAACCAGCCTCGTGAGTCATCCCCGGCTCGTAAGATTTCGCCATCGGGCGAGCCGCTCATGTTGACCAATTTGCGTTGGTTACTGCCATCCGCGTTCATGACCCAGATAGCCCAAAGCCCGCCCTGATCGGAGACGTAGGCGATGCTGTTCCCATCAGGCGACCAGGCGGGTAAGCCTTCATTGCTCCGGCTGTTGGTCAAACGCTGCGGGTTGGAGCCGTCGGCGTTCATGACCCAGATTTCCCAATCGGTCGCCCCGCGCCCGGAGGACATAAAGGCGATTTTACTACCGTCGGGGGAGACAGCCGGGGCCGTATCACCAGCATCACTGCTGATTTTAGTCTCGCCGCCGCCATTGGCCCCCATCACATATATGCCACAGTCACCGGTAATCGAACAGCCCTTGACCACTAACCGACCGTCGGGGAAGGCTGCCGGATACTGACCCTGGAAGCCAATCGAGAAATCTTCACTGCCTTCCTGATTGCCCCGGTATATTCTGGCTACGCGGTCCCCCTCGCGGCGGGACATAAAGGCAAAGGAGTAGCCATCGGGCGACCAGGTCGGCAGGCCATCTTCGACAAATTTGGTTACCAGACCGCCCCGGCCGCCGACGAAATCGCGGAAATATATCCCTTGATTGCCCAACGCCCAGGAGCGATACGCCAACAGGCTCCCATCCCGGTTGAAGGCCGGCTGGCTGGCTTCGGTGGCAATAATCGTTTGTTCATTGGTGGCCACATCGAGCATCCATAGATCGTAGGTGTTCGGGCCGGGGTTGAAGGCGGGATAAGCGATGCGCCCACTCAGCGAGGCGGCCTCGCTGTCGCTTTCGGCAGCCGTATCGGCCGGGGCGGCAGCACTTTCTTCGGTGTCAGCGTCGGCTTCCTCACTGTCAGCAGCCGCCGTAGATTCTTCGTCGTCGGCTGCTTCCTCCTCCTCATCATCATCACCCGTAGCGGCGGCACTGCTCCCACTACCCGCTGCGGAGGGATTGTTTCGGGCATTGTATTCCGCTAACTCCTCAGCGGTGAAGGGGATGATCAGTTCCTGACCGAGGGTCAGGCCGCTGGGATTGGTGATGCCATTTTCATCGGTCAACAGATCGACATCGACCCCATACTGATTAGCAATGGCCAACAGGGTATCCCCGGATTCGATGACGTGGACGACCGGTGTGGCTTCTGCCTCGGGCGTCGGGGTGGCGGTTTCATCATCATCTTCTTCAGCCGCCGCCTCATCCTCATCCTCATCAGCCGCCGTTGTTTCTTCATCACTATCATCGGTTTCGTCAGCAGCCGCTCCGGTTTCATCAGCCTCCGGGGTTCCCCGGCTGCTACCGGCGGTCGAGGCCGCAGCGACCTCTGTGGCCCCAAAACGGAAACTGTTAATCATCTCCTGGTACATCGGCTGCATCGCGTTCCAGGTCTCGGCCGGGGACGCTGCTACCAGGGTATACCCGACCCCATCCCTGTCCGTCACGGCCAGGGTGGCGATACCGGCCCCGCCCAGATTTTCATCCTCATACCGAATCTGGGCCGATGTCCAGGGTTGGGAGGCGATGTTGATGGTTCCTTCATTCAGAGTTTCCGCATCGACCGGAAATTCGGATAGAATATCGGCCAGAAGATCGGAAATTTCGACATCATCCGCCTCCGTCTTGACAATACGGAAGGAAGCATCCTGCAATGCCTCAGGATCAAGCCCTTCTTCGGAGGGAGAGAAGATGGCAAACGTGCCGGTTTCATCAGTGACCCAATTTTCAGGGTAATCAATGGTGAAATCAAGATCATCACTGCTGAAGAGAATGTACTCGCCCGGTTCGGGCGGTTCAAAGCCCTCCGGCTCAACCGTAGCCGTGGGGCCGAGGGTCGGGGTTGCATTAGGCGGAGCCGACCCCAGGGTTGGGGTGACATTGCTGACTGCGGCCAAATCACTCCCTTCATCACTGCCGCCGCCTGCTCCCTGGAATCCGATCCACAGGGCCAGGATAACCAGGGCGAAAATCAGCAGGATGGCCATGCCCCCGACAAAAGTCCAGATGGTACTGGGGAAGGAGCGGAGAATATCGCCCAGGGTGTAGCCTTCCTTCTCCGGCTGGGCAGTTGTTGACTTAGCAGCCCCGGCGGCGGCCGCGGCCGCCGCCGGTTTGGGAACCGGCCCCAGGGGTGCCGTTGCCTCTCTGGCTGCGCTGGCCCGCTCCGGGCCGGAGCGCACCACCTGCGGCATAGCCTGGGTTGAGCTACGATTGACTTCCTGCGGATTGCGGGAGACGTTCTTGGCCGACCCGCCGGACATATCCACCTTGGCCGGTTCCAGGGGCAATGTGTTTTCGCGGGCACGCCGCTGTTGATCCGGTGGCGCTCCGGCTGACCGGTTCGCCGTCACCGGCGTAACCGGACGGCTGGCCGGTTTGACCGGGCGACTGGCCGGCTTGACCGGACGGCTGGCCGGCTTGACCGGACGGCTGGCCGGTTTGTTCGGACGGCTTGGCGGTTTTGACGATTGGTCAACCGGCTTGACCGGACGGCTCGGTGGTTTGTTGCCCGCTTTGCTGGAAATATTAGAGGCTGCCGAGTCGGTCGGGATGATAATCGTTGGTTCGTGGGCCGCCTCTCGTTTGCGGGGCGCGACCGGTCGGCTCGGCTCGCGGCTGCCTCGTTCCCGCGAGGGACGAGACTCCGTATCGGTTCGAGACCGGCGGACCCCGGCCTCATCACCCGGCGCGGCGCGGCGGCGTGGCTCGACGGAGCGGGTCGGTCGAGATGACGATGATCGCCGGGGACGGATCTCCTCCTCTCGTCGCGGGGGAGGCATCGTCGTGGCGGTTCTACGCCGGGCTGTTGGTTCCGGCGTGGGTTCCGGTTCCGGCTCTGGTTCCGGTCTGGCAGCGGGACGTTGTGCCTGTCTGGCAGCCGGTCGTTGTGCCTGTCTGGCAGCCGGTCGTTGTTCCTCTATAATATCATCCGGCTCCGCCTCGATGACCGTGACGATTTCGACATCCACCACTTCGGGCGGCGGCTCATCCTCTTCTTCAAACAGTTCGGCCACAACCGATTCTTCCCGTTTAGACTCAACCCGAATTTCCTCGCTATCTTTCCGTTTCGCTTGAGGTTTCTGGTCGATGACTTTCTCCGGGTCGGGCGGCGTCACCTCTTCGGCCGGTTCATCGTCCGAATATTTGAACCAGCGATCCCCATCCAGGTAGTACCAGGCGCCACTCTCTGATCGCCCGCTTGCCGGGGGTTCCGGCAGATCAGATTTCGCCTCTGTTTGAGGCGTTTCTTGGGGGGCAGGCGCAGGTTGAGCCGGTTGCTGCGGCGGGATGACCGTCTGTTGACCGGGCGGCGGTGAGGCATAGGCTTGCGGTCCCGGCTGCTGGGGCGGATAGGTCTGGGTAGGCTGGGGCATCCCCGGCTGTTGGGGCGGGTAGCCGTAGCCTTGACTCTGCGAAGGTGGTGGTGGTTGTTGTTGCGGATACGCTTGCGTCGGCTGTGCCTGGTAAGCCGGCTGTTGGTAGGCCGGTTGTTGTTGGTAGACCTGGGACGCTTGGCGGGGTTGGACCACCCGGGCCTGAAATTCCTGAGCCGGGTGCCACCCCTCGTGGTCGTAGAAGTACCACTGACCAGATTTCGTGCCCATCGACCAGTAACGGCCTTCATCATCCTGAAACAGGTCAGCCTCGAAATTGGCCGGGGTCTGAGGGCCATTATCGACGCTCCGCATCCGGGCCTGGGTTTGGAGTTGTGATTGGGATTGTGACTGGGATTGGGGTTGTGATTGGGGGGGAGCTTGTTGGGAGCGGGCGCGAGGTTGGGCCGTAGCCCGCTTGGAGCTTCGTTTCGAGCTTCGTTGTTGTCGAACCGGGCGGGGCGGGGTCATTCCATCTTCGCGGCTGGGTTTGACCCATTCATCCGAGTCGGGCTGGTAATAATACCAATCCCCACTTTTCGCCCCCCGTTGCCAATACCGCCCCTCTTCATCCATAAAGGGTAGTTTATCGGCATCGTGCGGGTCGGCTTGATGCCAGGCCTGCCCATCATAATAGTGCCACGCTCCGGACTGAGCACCAATCATCCAGTAGCGGCCCCACTCATCCTGAAATTGCAGCGAATCGACTTCGGCCCCAAAGGTGGCCTCGTCGATCTTACCCGCTTGAAAATCACGATGCAGGGCTTGATAACGTTTTTCCAGCGCTTCTATGTTATTCATATCGTTCCCACTTTTTTAGAGGTTTATTGCTCCTCTTGATAAATCGCTTTCCTTCTTCCTTAAATAAAAACAACCTTATGCAACGACTATTTTCGACCGCCTCAGAGCGAATGTCCCGATTCGTCCACAGCGACCAATCATCAGTAGACAGCACGCGCACCCCCTTCGATACAAACTCGTGCCTCGATTTACTCAGGATGCTGCGGCCTTCTGATTATTGCATAAGATTATATGTTACACTTTTTTACACGAATCGCAAAAATTAAGCAAAAGAGCAGAATATGGTTTTGTTGTTTTTCCTGAAAAATTGGTATAATTCCCCAATATGAGCAAATACACCGCAATTATTTTAAGCATAGTGACCTTAGCCGGCGTCACCATCGGGCTGCTGCTGTGGGTGGGCGCGTTCAACCGGGCCGTCCACACCTACCGCTCGCCCATCGCCGGGGTTGATTTACCGGTTCAACTGCCCGCCACGCCGCAAACCGACAAAGTGGTGCTGGTCTTGATTAGCGGTCTGGGCTACGACGACTCCTTCATCGTCCCTATGCCCACCCTGCAACGGCTGCGCCAGATTGGAGCGGATGCGGCCATCCAAAGCACACCCCCCACCTATGCCTTGACCTCCTGGGCGACCATCCTCAGCGGGGCCACCTCCGAAATCAACGATGCCCCGCTCCTCGACCGGCCGCCCGACGAAATCGAGCTGCTGACTACCGACACTATTTTCAGCCGGGCCGCCGAGGCTCAACAGCGAACCGCCCTGCTTGGCCCGGAACATTGGCGCAGACTGCTGCCTCGCAACCACCTCGACTACACGCTGTTTATGGATGCTCCCGGTCCCCAGGCGGATGCCCTGATTTATGAAGCGGCTCTGCCCCTTATCCGGGATAATCAGGCCAACCTGATCCTCATCCACTTCACCCAACTGGACGTTGCCGCCCAGGAACAGGGGGGCACCGAGGACGAGGCTTACCAGGAGGCTGCCACGCAAATCGACGCCTACTTAGAGGAAATCAGCGCCGCCACCAACCTCAACAGCACCACCCTCATTATTTTATCCGACCACGGCCATCTGGCCGAAGGGGGGTTCGGCGGCAACGAAGCCGAAGTCATCTGGCAGCCCTTTATTATGACCGGTGACCCGGTCATTCCCGGCACGTATAGTGATATTTATCAGACTGATCTGGCCCCGACAGTAGCGACGCTGCTAGGGCTGGCCCCGCCCAGAGCCGCCCGGGGGCGTATTTTATTTGAAATGTTTGAAATAGGCGAATATGAGCGTAGCTTTAGCCAACTATCGCTGGCCCAACAACGCATTGCCCTGACCAAAGCCTATCTGGCTGCAATTGGCAGCGAGGATGCCACCCTGACCGAGCCGCTGGATGTCGATTTTGGGCGGGCGCAGGGCGCGTTCGACATCGACAACCTCAGCGGGGCCTACCAATTGGCTCTCTTGACCCAGGAAGAGGCTGACCAGTTAATGACCACCACCCGCCAAAGTTTTATCAGGCGAGAAGAGGTGTGGCGCATAGCGGGCAGCTTGCTGTTCCTGCTGGTGTGGTTCACCATGATGTGGCGGCGGCGCGGCTACCACGCCGCCACCATCGTCGTGGCGGCGGTCATCACCATCGCCCTCTACCACACGTTGTACCAACTCCAGGGCTACAGCTACTCGGTCAGCGCCATCGCCGACATCGCCAGCCTGCCCGCCGACACGGCCCGCCGCACCGCCGTCAGTTTTCTGGTCGGGGGTGGCGTGCTGCTGGCCTTTCTGATGTTGACCAAAGAGGAAAAGTGGCAGAATTTGCTGGGCGCAGGGTATGGCTTTGCCGTGTTGGTCACCTTTGCCTTTCTGCTGCCCTTTTTCTGGGGCTATTGGCAAAATGGCTTGGTGCCCCGCTGGTATCTGCCCAACATTGTGGCCGTTTTCTGGCAGGTTACCGCCGCTTTCGAGGCCTTGACCGTGGCCAGCCTTGGCCTCGTGCTGCCCTGGCCGATGATGATTTTCTGCCACCTGGTCAATGTTGTTCGTCGCTCGATGACCCGCCAGCAGCCTGAGCCGGACGTGTTGCCGGGGTTGCGTTTGTAAAGATGGGTATCAAACATCCGGCCGGCGGAATTGACATGGAGATCAGAGATTGGGAGATGAGGCGATTAACTAATCGCCCCATCTCTTAATCTCCCAATCGCCAACCATGCGGAGTTATTTACAAACGACTCCTAAATTCACAAATTCACCCTTGAGGAAAGATAAGGATGCGAATTTTCATCACCGGAATCACCGGCCAACTGGGCCGCTCCTTGAAAACCCTGGCCGAAGAACAAGGAATCCAGATTATCGAAGCCCCTCGCTGGGATGTGGCCGACCACACGATTGTGCAGAACATCTCCGCTCTGCGCCCCGATGTAGTCATCCATACCGCCGCGATGACCGACGTGGAGGGGGCGGCTAAAGACCCCGACACCGCCTTTAACATCAACGCCTTCGGCACCCAAAACGTGGCCCACGCCTGTCTGCGGGCCAACGCCGATATGCTGTACGTTTCGACCAACGAAGTCTTCGACGGTAGCGCCGAGCAGCCCTACACCGAAGCGGACACGCCCGCCCCGATCAACCCCTACGGCAGTTCCAAACGCTCCGGGGAGCAGATGGCCGCCCACTATATGCGGGACCGGCTCTATATTGTTCGCACGGCCTGGGTCTACGCCCCCGGCGGTAATAATTTCCCGGCCAAAATCATCGCCGCCGCCGATAAGCACGGCGCGTTGAAGGTGGTCAACGACGAAATCGGCAACCCCACCTACGCCCCTGACCTGGCCGAGGCCATCCTCAAGCTGATCTACACTCAAGCCTACGGAACCTACCATTTCACCAACGCCGGGTACTGCTCCCGGTACGACTTCGCCCAGGAAATTCTGCGCCTCAGCGGGCGGGCCGATATTCCCATCGAACCGATCACCCTGGCCGAGTATCAACGGGCCTCGACCGTGCCCCCTTTCGCCCCGCTGGCCAACACCAAAGGGCCGGATTTGGGCATCGAGTTGCGCTCCTGGCAGGAGGGGTTGGCTGCTTATTTTGAGGCGAGTCAGGCGTGACCTCTCGAAAAGTGTCGATCAAACATAATTGGGCACAAAAATATGACAGAAATCAAGCAACTCCTCAGAGAAAAACGCACAGACATCTTGAAAATCACCGAGAGCCACGGCGCACACACGGTTCATCTCTTTGGCTCTGTGGTTCGTGGGGGAACAACCGCCACAAGCGATATAGACATTTTGGTTGATCTCGATGCCGGTTACACTCTCTTAGACCTCATCGCCATCAAGCAAGATTTGGAAGACTTGCTGGGCCATCGAGTCGATGTCGTGACCGAGGCGGCGCTGAGTCCCTATATTCGAGACCGGGTCTTGAAAGAAGCCGTACCGATATGACCGATATGAAAGATGATGACGTCTACCTTCGGCATATCTTAGATGCTATAGAGAAGATCGAATCCTACACCGCTGTCGGCCACGACACATTCTTCGATGAGTCACATTGGCAGGATGCGACCATCCGGCAACTCGAAATTATTGGCGAGGCCACAAAAAGATTATCTCCAACACTCCGCTCTGAAAATGATGAGATTCCCTGGCGTCGTATTGCCGGTCTGCGTGATATTTTGATACACAACTATATGGGGGTCGATCTAAATGCTGTCTGGGAAATCACGCAGCGGAACATCCCTGACCTCAAGCAGAAAGTTGAACTCATTCTGAGCCAGTCGTCTGAGGATGAATAAATGGTTCACGGTGGTCCCCGCCTGTCCGTCATCATCCCCACCTACAACGGCGCTCGCTACCTGCCCACCTGCCTGACTGCCCTCCAGCGGCAAACCTACCCCCACCTCGAAATTATCCTCGTCGATGATGCCTCCACGGACGACTCGGTGGCCTTGACCCGCCGAGATTTTCCCGACGTCAATATCATCCCCCTACCCCACAACCGGGGTTTCATTGGGGCGATCAACCACGGCATCCAACAAGCTACAGGCGACATCATCGCCCCCCTGAACAACGACACCGAAGCGGCCCCCCGCTGGGCCGAGGCGCTGGTCGAGGCGCTCCAGCACCACCCCGACGCGGGCATGGCCGCCAGCAAAATGCTCCTGTTCGACCGGCGAGACACCCTCCATTCCGCCGGGGATGGCTTCGGCCGGGATGGCATCCCCATCAACCGGGGCGTCTGGCAGAAAGACGAGGGGCAATTCGACGACGACACCTACATCTTCGGTGGCTGCGGCGGCGCGGTGGCCTACCGCCGGGCGATGCTCGACGACATCGGCCTTTTTGATGAAGGGCTGTTTATGTACCTGGAGGATGTCGATCTCAACTGGCGGGCGCAGTTGGCCGGGTATCGGGCCGTCTTCGCCCCGAAAGCGGTCGTCTACCACCACCTCAGCGCCACCGGCGGCGGCGTCCTGGCCAGCTACTACACCGGGCGCAACACCATTTTTATGCTGGCCAAAAATCTGCCCGGCTTTCTCTTCCGTCGCCACTGGCGAGCCATTCTGGGCAGGCAACTAACCATCGCCCGCGACGCCCTACGAGCCTGGCGCGGCGAGGCGGCTCGCGCTCGGCTGCGGGGGCAACTGGCCGGGCTGGTGGGCCTGCCGCTGTGGTTGGCCAAACGCAAAACCGTCCAACGGCGGGTGGATGCGGCCTATATTGAGGGCTTGTTGGGGATGGACAAAAGTTTAAGACAGTGATAAGCTATGACGTATCTTCAAGAAAATAATTATTTTCTTGAAGATGCCAAAAAAAGGAGACCCCCCATGCACCTAACCCTATCTTTAGCCCAAATGCAAATCGCCCTCGGCGACCCGGCGGCCAATCTGCAAAAAGCGGATGAGTGGGCCGCCGAAGCCGCCCGGCGCGGCTCGGATATGATTATCTTCCCGGAGATGTGGACCACCGGCTGTGACTGGCCAAATATGAAACAGTTGGCCGTCCGGCAGGCTGAGGTGGTCAGCAGCGTGGCGGCCCTGGCCAAGAAACACACCATCTGGCTCAACGGCTCGATGTTGGCCCTGGACGAGAATGAGCAGCCGACCAACACCTCTATTCTGTTCGATCCCACCGGCGAGCAGGCCGGACTCTATCGCAAAATCCACCTCTTTGGGGTCATGGATGAGGATCAATATCTAGCCCCCGGCCAACATCTGACCAGCGTGGAGACGCCGTGGGGCCAACACGGCCTGTCGATCTGTTACGACCTGCGCTTCACCGAGATGTTCCGCACCTACGCCCTCAACGGCGTCAGCGTCGTCTACGTCCCGGCGGAGTGGCCCCACCCCCGCCTGGCCCATTGGCGCACCCTACTCCGGGCGCGGGCCATCGAAAACCAAATGTACATCGTCGGCGTCAACGCCGTCGGCAGCGACGGAACCTACACCTTCCCCGGCCACTCAGCCATCATCGATCCCTGGGGCAACGCCCTCATCGAAGGGGGCGAAGCGGAGGTTCTGCTGACGGCCACCCTCGACACGGGCAAGGTGGCCGAGGTGCGGGAGAAGATTCCGGTTTTTAAGGACCGGCGACCAGAGTTGTACCGGCTGTAATCCGGAGCGTCTTGCAGTTTGAGGGCGAATGATGGCCATCAACGATTTTACCGTCCCGTTGGAAGATTGGAAGATTGGAAGATTGGAAGACTGGAAGGTTGGAAGATTGGAGAGATAGCATCCTGAGTAGCGCGAAACGGAGTGGAGCGCGTATCGAAGGG
>CAZWZZ010000096.1:0-12459 GCA_964638395.1 uncultured Caldilineaceae bacterium | reverse complement strand
TACCCACTTAATATAACATAACCAATTTTCGGAGATGTGGCGTTAGGTTTATAATGGGACTACAATATTAATCCAATGCCAATGATAGTGAGCCGGCACGTTGCTCAAAGGGACACAAAATGCGCCAATGCACGCTTCTATGCTCTCAAACAATGTGGGTCGCGCTGTTGCTTGTGGGGTTGATCGGGCTGACAGGTTGTAATCAGGTGACGACGACCTTCAGCCAATCCACGACTCCGGCGGCTCCCGCTGAGTTGAGCCTCCCCACCAGTGGGCCGACTCTCGAACCATCGCCTACCAACACCCGCGTCTTACCACTCGACAGCCTGACGCCCAGCCCAACCCCCACCGTGACGCCCATTCCCGACGACGTGCGGGGATTGGTCGTGGAGGTGATCGATGGGGACACGATTGCCGTAGTTCTGACCGGGGACACGACCCGCCAGGCTTACGAGGTCCAATATATCGGCATCGAAGCCCCGCCCAATGTGCCGGGCAATCCGTGGGGCGTCGTCGCTTACGAAACGAACCGCAAAATGACCAATCTCAAGGTGGTTAATCTGGTTCGGGGTGAGGAGGAATTGGATGAGGCGGGGCGGCTGCGGCGGTATGTTTATGTCAACGGCGAATTGTTGAGCATTATTCTGGCTGAACAGGGATTAGCCCAGGCAGCCGATGATAGTGAAGGCCGCTTCGCCGAGGAGATTGCCGAGGCCGAAACCCGGGCCAGAGAGGGGGAACTGGGCCTCTGGAGCGATTCGACGCCGACGGCGACCCCCACCCGTGAGCGCTCTCCGGCGGCGGTGACCGGGGGCGAGACTGATAGCCCCGAAGCGGCAGAAACCGGGGAGAGTGGGGAGACCGAGCCACCTGCTGAAGCCGGGGGAACCGAAACGCCGCCGGTCGAGGTAGAGGCTACACCCGAAGAAACGCCCACCGCCGAAGCCACGACTACAGCCGAAGCCACGACTACAGCCACGGCCACGGCCACCGCCACGGCTACACCTCGCCCCACCGCCACCGACGACGAGACCCCAACCCCGACGGCCACCCCGTAGGCAGAGACCCTAAAGGTTTCCACAGATCAGGCCAAACGTCGTCCATTTACGGTAGCGAAATTGCTTTCAGATAACCTTTAGGGACAAAACCTTTAGGGTCTGGCTCCAAAATGAGAAATGCTTGGCTTTAGCGGCAAATGTTTGCTCAATCCCCGTTTTAAGCTACAATCTGAGTTTGCCCTGCTTCTTTGGGCCGTTTTTGGGCAATTCAACCTGCGAAGACCAACTTTATAACCGTGAGTGAGCTATGTTTGAGAAGAAAATAGGCATTGACCTGGGCACATACAGCATTTTGATCTATATGAAAGGGCGCGGTATCGTCCTCCAAGAGCCGTCGATTGTGGCCATTTCCCAAAATGAAGACCGCATCGTGGCCATCGGGGAGGAAGCCCAGGCGATGCTGGGGCGCGTCCCGGAAGCGATTGAGATTTCTCGCCCCTTACGCAACGGCGTCATTGCCGATTATTATGTCACGGAGCGTATGCTCGATTTTTACATCAACCGTCTGGTGGGGCGCTTCCGGCTGTTCCCGCCGGAGGTGATGATTAGCACACCGGTCGGCATCACCAGCGTCGAACGGCGGGCAGTCGAGGATGCGGCCCGAAAAGCGGCCCGCCGACAGGCTTACACCATCCCGGAACCGCTGGCGGCGGCTATCGGGGCCGGGCTGCCAATTGACACCCCGACCGGGAATATGGTCATCGATGTGGGGGGCGGCACCAGCGAGGCGGCGGTCATCGCTATGAACGGCATCGTCACCAGCGACTCGATTCGGGTGGCTGGGATGAAACTGGATGAGGGGATCATCAACTACGTCCGCCGTAAGCACAACCTGGCCATCGGAGAGCAAACCGCCGAGGAAATCAAAATCAAAATCGGCAGCGCCACGCCCCTGGAGGAGCCGCTGGCGATGGAGGTCAAGGGTCGGGATCAGGTTTCGGGCTTGCCCCAGATGATTACGATTACCTCGGATGAGGTGACCGAGGCGATAAGTGAACCGCTGGCAGCGATTAGCGGGGTGGTCAAGAGCGTTCTGGAAAAAACACCGCCGGAGTTGGCCTCCGATATTATTGATCGGGGGGTCATTATCACGGGGGGAACGGCCCAACTGCGGAACATCGACCAAATGTTAACCAAACAGATCGACGTGCCCTGTTACATCACCGATAATCCGACCGCCTGTGTCGCGTTGGGGGCGGGCCGAGGGTTGGAAATACGGGAGGCGTTAGATCGAGCCGCCTCCCCGGCCTACTATTAAACGTCAGGCTCACCAGGTCGGCCTCAATTCAGCAATTCCCGGTTTGGAATGAAGATTGGGCCAGTTTCCATAAATATAGTCATATGAGGCTCAATTTGTCATTCAATCGTTGATTTCAACAACCAGAGTTAGCTAAAACTGGCCCAATCTGGTCATATCGGGAACTGCTGTCCTCAATTATTGATCTGGTCCGGCTCCTGGCCGGGACGCTGCATGAAAAGCGTGCCATCCTCCGGCACGATCCAGAAGAGAACCACCTCCCCCACTGAAATATCGAATTCATTGCCCAGAAACATACCGCCCCGAATGGGGATATTCCACACACCCCGGTATTCGCCGGGGGCCATTTCTAGCACCGTCTCGGTGTTGGCATCGAGGACGAACTCCTCGCCCCCGCCGAAACTGCCGCCGGACACGGTCAGGTTGGCGTTGGCGTTGGCCATACTGCGGTTGGCCACCACAATCATGGCCTGGCCCGGCGGCGGAATACGGTCGATGACCGGGTCGGGCGTGGCCGAGGGCAGGGCCGTGGCCACCGGCTCCGGCTCCGGGTTGGTGACCAGACGGTCATAAATTTCCGTTTCGGTGCGTCCCTCTTCCGGCACGATCCACATCACCATCACCTTGCCGGCCACGGCCTCAAAATCCCAGCCCCGGGCAAAGCCGGAGCGGGCCGTCGAACTCCACATAGCCCGGTACTCGTCCGGTTCCAGCACGACCTGCCTCTCCTGGCCGGAGGGCACATCAAACTCCTGCCCACCCCCGACCGATTTTCCGCCGGACAGGGTCAGCCGGGCCGGTTGGTTGCCCAGACTGCGGTTGCTGATGATAAGCAGGGTTTTCCCCGGCGGGGCCAGGATGAACTCAACCTCCGGTGTCGGCGTCGAGGTCGGCATAGGCGTGGCTGTCGGGGTAGGGCTGTTGGCCGCGACCGAGAGCGCCGTCGCCGTCACCGTCACCCGGCGCGGGGTCGAGGTGGGGGTGCTGGTCGCCGTCGGCGTGGCGCTGACCACCGAGGTCGTGGCCGGATCAACCAGGACCCAGCCCAGATAGCGGCTGTTGCCCTGCCGGTACCGGATTTGCCACCACTGCTCCCCGTCGATCTCAGCCTGGCTCAAGATTTCGACCGCATCCCCCTCTGTCAATTCGGCCACTTCGGTATAACTCCCGCTCGGCCCGGAGCGCACGGTCAACGTCGGCGCTTCGACCAGCAGCGTGGCGCTGTCAGGCAGGGGCGTGATGGCCGCCAGGCGCGTCGGGGCCAGGGTCGGAGAGGGGGTCTCGGTCTCGACGGGCGTCGGGCTGGCCGTCGGCGTTGGCGTCGGCGTCTCCGGCCCGACGACCAGCAGCGGGCCGATACTTTCCCGACTGACCAGGCCCGATCTGTTGTAGGCCCGCACTTCCAGGGTGTAGGTTCCCGGTTGCGCCGGGGTCCAGGCCAGGGCCGCCGTCAGCGACTCCCTCTGCACCGCCGGCTCGACCATTAGCTCATCCACCTTCTGCCCCTCGGCCCACAGCTCGATGCGTCGCATCCCGGCCTGATCGCGGGCGGTGACCTTGATACTGACCGGCTGGCCGGGAGGCAGGCTGTCGGCTGTCGGCAACTCATTGATCGTCAGGGCCGGGACATCTAAGGCCACCGGCCCCTCTACCGATCTGTTGTCCGCGGCCGGGGTTGGGCCGTTGATTGGCGGCTGATTGAGGCTCCGGCCAAACCAGCCCAGCAGAAAAGCGGCCAGGAGTAAAATCAGCACTGCTGCCCCGACCGCCGCCCCGATGAGCGGCCCTTTTGCCATTGGTTCCATCGGCTGCATTGGCTGCATTGGCTCCGGTGGCCCCGGCTCCGCCTCTCTGGGGCTGCTTTTGGTAGCCACGGTGTGGACGCTGGTTTTGATGCTGGATTGGGGCAGGTTGGCCAGCGTCTTTTCTACCCTGAAGGTATACGGACCGATTTTGATGGTGTCGTTGGGCCGCAGGGTGTAAGCCCCAATCAACGGCCCGGCATTGACAATCGTGCCGTTGATGCTGCTCAAATCTTCGATGATAAGCTGGTTATCCTGCTTGATGAAGCGGGCGTGTTGTTTGGAGACGTGCGGATTATCCAGGGGAATGTCATTCTCCTGATCCCGGCCCACGGTGACCGTATCGCCGGTCACGAGAAAGGCCTCTTCGTGGCCCTGCTCATCCTCCAAAATCAATTTCCATTGGTTGTAGACAGATGGTCGTGAGTTATTAGTCATAGATGTCCTATCGTAGCGTAGGAACGCAAATTCGTTAAATCGGGCGGTTTTTAATTCGACAATGTCACATTGTCGAATTAGTTATCGTCATCATCCCCGTTAAAAAAGCCGTCGTCATCATCGTCATCATCATTACGGTCGTCGTTATCATTATCACCCCCACAGCCACCGGGGTCCCAGACACACTCGCCCCAGGTGCCGTCGGCCTGACATTGGGCCACGTGCTGCTCGCCACACACCACCGCCGGGGGGCGTCCGCCACAGCCGGTCCACTCCAGCGGAAGACATTGGTTGCTGGCCGGGAGGGGAATGAGCGGCGGGGTGGCCGTTGGCGCTGGCGTTGAGGTGGCCGGGGTCAGCACCGGTCCCACCGGGGGACGGCTGAAGGAGCGCGGCCGGGGGGGCGCGGGGCTAAAAGGCACAGCGACCTCGGCCTCGATGTCGATGAAGCGCTTGGCGATCCAGCCCACATCGTTGATTGCGGAAAAGCGAATCCGCCACCAGGCCCCATTGCCTCCGATAATCTCCACCTCATCATTAGCAGCCACCTGGCCGACGATGGCATAACCGGTGCCGGGACCGCTCCGCACATTGACCGTCGGTTGGGTGATGAGGCCGATAAATTGGCCCGACCGGGGGGTGCGGGTCGGCGTCGGGCTGGGCGTCAACGTCGGCAGGGGGGTGGAGGTGTAGAAGGGTGAGGAGGTGGGGCTGGGCGTGTTGGTTAGCGTCGCCGTCGGGGTTGGGGTGGGGGCATCGACCAGCGCCAGCGGCGTCTCCCCCGGCGAGGGGCCGGTCACCCGGAAATAGGTGCGAGCGATGCCCCGGCCACTCTTGACCCGCAGCGGCACGATACGTTGGGCCTTGAAGCTTTCGGCCTCCGGGACGATAAAGCCGGTGGTGAACCGGCCATCCGTGGCCACCCTGGCCCCGGCCACCGTATAATCGACGCCGCCGATGGTCAGGGTCACCGCGACGCTCGTGCCGGGCGACCAGCCTCCTCCCTCGACCGTGACTTCGCGACCGATGTCAGCCGCCGGAGGATCGAGGCTAATCGTGCCAACGACCTCCCGCCCGCTGATTGGCGTGGCTCCGGACTCATCCACATCGCCCCGGCAGCCAACGGCGTTCAGGCTGACAAAGGCCGCTAAAACCCACAGGAGTGGGCGGTTTACGGCCCGGCGGACCGGTTTTTGCTGCATGCTTCTCATCCTTTGTAGCTGCTCGAAATAAAAGTCGCTCAGTTAAACATATACGCATTTTAGGCTCATTTCCTTGACTTGGTGACTGCGATACGTCGTGGCTGGGTTCTTTCAGCGCCCTTTCCAAGAAAGCCACAATTTTGGCAAATCAAATTTTTACCTGTATAGTGTAATGTCATAAAGCCACAACACTATGATACCAGAAAAGGATTGGACTCAACAGGATTTCGTGGGATTGGCACGCTTGTAAACCGCAGTACGTTTTACGGTTTACGATGTCAACCCTCTGAGTTCCAAAAGAGCCGAAAAAATTTCAGGAGGGACTACTATGCGCATTGTAATTTTTGGAGCCGGAGGCGTCGGGGGGTATTTCGGAGGCCGTCTGGCCGAAGCGGGGTTGGATGTGACCTTCATCGCCAGAGGGCGACACCTGGCGGCGATGAAAGCCAATGGGCTGCACGTACAGAGTATCCACGGCGATTTCGTGGTCCCCACTGTGCAGGCCACGGCTGACCCGGCTACGTTGGGTACTGTCGATGCGGTCATTATCGCCGTCAAAGCCTGGCAAGTCCCGGAGGCCGCCGAAGCAATTCGGCCCCTGGTGGGGCCGGAGACGGTCGTCGTGCCCCTCCAAAACGGTGTCGAAGCGCCGACCCAGTTATCGGCCGTGCTGGGCGAGTCTCCGGTGCTGGGCGGCTTTTGCCGCATCGTCAGCTACATCACCGCGCCGGGCCAACTGCATCACGCCGGGGGGGATGCCTACCTGGCCTTTGGGGAAATCGACAACCAGCCCAGCGAGCGGGTACAGACGCTTCAACAAACCTTATCCAGAGCCAAAGGGATGACCGTGGATGTGCCGGAGGATATTCAGGCCGCGATGTGGTCTAAATTCCTGCAAATCTCCGCCTGGAGCGGTATGGGAGCCGTCACTCGCGCCCCGGCCGGCGTCTGGCGCAGCATCCCCCAAACCCGCGAAATGTGGCAGAGCGCCATGCGGGAGGTGTTGGATGTGGGCCTGGCTCGCGGTATCGCCCTCAGCGGCGATTTGATTCGCACCGTCACCGCTTATGTTGACAACCTGCCCCCCCATGCCACAGCCTCGATGCAGCGGGATATTATGGAAGGCCGCCCTTCCGAATTGGAGGCGCAATGCGGGGCCGTCGTCCGGCTCGGCCAGGAGATCAGCGTCAGCACGCCCACCCAAACCTTCATCTACACCAGCCTGCTGCCCGCCGAGTTGAAGGCGCGGGGTGAGATAGAGTTCTCCACGGTTGAATAGAGATAGTAGTTTTATTGATCTTGTGGTCATGCGCTTTGATTATTGGACCAAAATCAGGCTGATGTCATTGACATTCGTCCCGGTCGGGCCGGTTTTGAGCAGATCAGCGCCGGCGGCCAGGGCGTGGTAGGCATCGTTGTTGGCCAGGGCTTGATAGGCATCAACCGCGCCGGCGGCCATCCGGGCCAGACTGCCGCCATCGACCACGCCCCCCGCCGCATCGGTGGGGCCGTCGGTGCCATCCGTCCCCGCCGAGCCGATGACGATATTCTCCACCCCGGCAATTTCAAGCGCCGCGGCCAGGGCCAACTCCTGATTACGCCCGCCCAGACCATCCCCCCTGACGTTGACCACCGTCTCCCCGCCGACGATGATGGCGCACGGTTTGGGCAATGGTTGGTCATTTGCCAAAATTTCCTGGCCGATGGCCGCCAAAAAGCGACCGGCTTCTCTGGCTTCGCAGGCCAGGGTTGTCGTCAAGATGAGGCTGGCATACCCGAGCGACTCGGCGATACGTTTGGCTTCGCCGGCCACGACGCTAACGCTGCCGATGATGTGGGTCTCAACGTTATCGAGCGATGTGGGCGTTTCGCTCTTGAGGGCGGTGAGAATGTTATCCGGCAGGGTCAGACCATATTTTTCGACGATGGTCAGCGCCTGCTCGGCGGTGGTCGAGTCAGGGTAGGCCGGGCCGGAGGCGATGCTGTCCAGGCGGTCGCCGAGGACATCGGACAGCACCAGGGAGATGACCTGGGCCGGGGCCACTCGTTGGGCAAAGCGTCCCCCTTTGACGGTAGACAGATGTTTGCGGATGGTATTGATCTCGACGATGTCCGCCCCCGATTTGAGCAGCTGGTCGTTGACTTCGGTCAAATCGGCCAGGCTGACCCCCTCGACCGGCGCTTCAAATAGGGCCGACCCGCCGCCGGAGATGAGAAACAGCACCGTATCCTGGGCGGTCAGCCCCTCGACCATCTCGATGGCCCGCTGCGTCGCGGCGATGCCGTTGGCGTCGGGCAGGGGGTGGCTCGCTTCGTAAATCTCCAGGCCGGGAATCTCGCCCAGCGAATGGTCATACTTGGTGATGACGATGCCCTGCGTGATCCGCCGGCCCAATTCTTCGTGAGCGGCTTGGGCCATCCGCCAGGCCGCCTTGCCGATGGCTACCACGGTTACTGCGTCTGGTAGATCAAGCGCCCGGAGTTGCTTTTGGACCGCTTTTTCGGGTAGCACAGCCTCGATGGCCTGATTGATGATGGTTAAAGCGTCTTCTCTTAAAGTAGTCATTGTTCCCCCCCAATGTTTAGGATGGGGGTATTGTATGGTAATCAGACAATTGGAACAAATGGCAGCCAGGGTGTTCTAATCTGGCTTCATTCCGGTTGGCTGTTAGATGTGTCCAGCCGAAATCCTACGGACGCTCACCCCGCTGTAAGCGGGCCGTGATGTCATCGAGGATGACCGGCACGTGGTCGATGCTTTCAACAACGTAATGGGTTCCGGCCTGAACCATCCGCCGGGTAGCCTGATCCAGCCTGGCTTGCAGCGTCTCGGCCTTGAGGGCCCCGACCTCGGTTTGACTCAAGCCCAGTTCATTGCCCGTCTTCGTGATGCCGATAGTCCACATGCCGGCGTTCAGCCCCGCCTCCAGGCCGGGCACGGTATCATCCACTTTGACCACGACTTCCATTGGATAGACCCCCATATCCATTGCATTGTGTAAGGCCATCCACGGGGCCGGGCGACCGACGGGCACATCATCGGAGCAAACTGCCGAGTCCGGTTCGTATCCTTGCTTTTGGGCCTCGGCCAAAATGATGTCCAGCATGGCCCGGTTGTAGCCGGTGTTGGAGCCGACCTTTAGCCCGCGTCGGCGAAAGTCGGCCACCGCCTCCAGCGTACCGGGGATCAGCGCGGCGTGTTGGGTCAGGGCTTCCAGTTGTAGGGGAATGAACGCCTCGTACATTGTTTCCACATCCTCTTCGGTGGGCAGCCGGTCGTGGACAGCCTGCCAGCGAAAGGCAATCGCTTCCGTTTGGGTCAATTGCCGGATGTGCTCTTTCTTGGCCGTGCCCATCGGCCCCCGCGCTTCATCGAGGCTGATAGTCACCCCGTGGCGCTCGAACACCTCGACAAAGACCGTAGCCGGGGCCTGGGAGCCGTAATCAATGGTCGTGCCGGCCCAATCGAGAATAACTGCTTGTAGGGGGCCGCAATAGGAGCGGCGGAAGATAAAGGTCATTAGAATCTCCTGTGGCTCAAAAAATTTTCATTCCGGCTTCAAAGCCGCTTCCAAACAGGCCCGATAATGCTCCAAATCAGGCACGTCCAGACCGGGGATTTTGCCCTGATCGTCGTAGAGACGGAGCTGCATCGCTGCCCTGAAATAAGGGGAGGCTTCGAAGGCTTTGATCTCGGCGTCGTTGAAGGGGCCGCCCTGGAGTTGGAGGCTCTGGATCGAGGCCGGACTGAGATCGTTGGCATAATCGATATCGACGGCGCACAGGTATCGCTTGGCGGCCACGTGCAGCCGGCCCGGCTCGACCACGGCGGGGATGAAATAACGGGCCAGAAAATCGGCCCCAACCTGCTCATGAATGGCGTCGATCTCCTGGTCGGCGATCTCTTCGGGCAGGTCGTGGATGAGGTGGCCGTAATCGTGGAGCAGAGCCGCCGCCACCAGCAGCGCATCGGCCCCATCCCGCTCGGCAAAATAGGCGGTTTGCAGGGCGTGTTCCAATTGCGTGACCGCTTCGCCGTAGGCTTGGTGGCCCCGCTGCCGAAAGGTTTCAAAAATTTCATCAATAATTTTGATATTGGCCATTGGTTGCTCTCCGATACGTTTAAGCATCTCTAAAAAAAGAGTGTTCAAACACCCCTAAAACGTAAATCGTAAAACGTAAAGTCTCTGGTTCCGTGATTATTTCTACAATGTCACATTAACATAATCTAACCCTGAAAAGCCCCCCAGCCCCCCAAAGGGGGGAGCAAAGCCAGAAATTCCCCCCGCTGGGGGGCTAGGGGGGGCGAATGTGACATTGTCGAATTATTTACGTTTCACGTTTTGCGTTTTACGCTTTACCCCCACCCCTCAAAAACTTCTTGGGCCAGGCCAAAACTGGTGGTCATTCCGGTGCTGCCGACGCCGTTGACCACCCGCACGTTGGGGGCGGGTGTTTCGACGATAGCATCCCGTTCAAAATGTTTGGCGTAGATGCCGTGCCAACGTTGGTTGATTGTGAGGGCGGGTAGCCTTAAAAATTTCTGTAGATAATCCAAAATCAAATCGTCGATCTCAAGCCGGTCAAACGGCTCCGGGTCGAGGCCATACTCGTGGGAGTCGCCCAGCGTCACTTCGCCGAGACCATTCTGCGAGACCAGCAGATGAATCCCCCACCGTTCCAAAGCGGGATAATCCCGCACGACCCGCTCCCGCAATTCCGGCAGCGAGGGACAGATGCCAAAGGCCGGATAGTGGCGCAGGCTGAGTCCGGTGGCCAGCATCGGCCCCATGTGCCAAGCATCGGGCTGGGGCGCAGTACGCAACATTTGCAGTTTGCAGCGGGTCAGGCCGCTCTGTTTGAAGGTTTCGGGATAGAGGGTCTCGAAATCCACGCCGCTACAGACCACGGCCCGCTCCACTTTCCAGGTTTCGCCGCCCGCCCGCACGTAGGGTAACTCGATGGCGGTGACTGCCGTGCTGAAGCGTTGGATGACGCCGTATGTTTTGGTTAAAAAATGGGGCAGTTTGCTGATGGCTTCACGGGGATCGACCACAATCTCGGTGGGACTCCAGAGCGCCCCCAACAGGCCGGTTGGATTGAGACCGGGACTGCGCTCAAGCGTCTCGGCGGCGTCGAGCAACTGGCACGCATACCCCAACGGGGGCGCATCCCGGCAGAACTCGGTCAGCACGGCCATCTCATCCTCGTGATAAGCCACGATCAACGACCCAACCGGGTTGTGCCAGAACCCGGCTTTCGGAGCCACAGCCAGCCACACCGCCCGACTCCGCAGGGCACGTTCCCGGACCACCCCCGGCGCGGTGCCGACCGGGAAAATCATGCCAAAGTTGCGGATCGAGGCACCGTTGGCTCGCGGGCTGCGCTCAAAGAGAACCACTTTGTGGCCCCGTTTGGCCGCTTCCAGAGCGTGGGCCAGGCCCAGAATCCCGGCCCCAACGATAGCTACATCTGCCTGTTGTGTCACCACGGCTATACCTCTTGTCGTTTTTGAAAAACCAGACCCTAAAGGTTTCAAAATTCGATGTCTTGACCAGATTTAGGCCCAAATCGCTCAGATTTTTGTCCGAAATTGATGGCGGAAACCTTTAGGGTCTTGAACTGCGTACCTCATATAATTTTTGGGATTAGAAAGTTTCAACCAAGGCGGGTCCAATCCGCAGCAGTTGCTCCGGTAGATCAAATCCGGCTTGCATCAACAATGTCTGCGCAATGTCCCGATGCCGGCCTATTTCGCCAACGCGATGGGCATCGGAATTGACAACAACCTGCGTCCCCCCCTCTTCCCGGAACCAACGCAACATCGTCACCAGGGCTTCGTTCCAATGGGGGGTGTGATCCAGGTGGGTCGTGTTTAACTCCAACGGACGATTATACCGGGCAATCGCAGCCATCGTCTCCCGGATGACCGGCTCCAAACGCTCCAAGTCCAATGTGGCACCGACCAGCGTTCCTCGCCACAAAATACGATCAAAATGGGCCACAATATCGAAATCGAAATTCATCACCATGCGGCCTAACTCCGCAAAATAGTCGGCATACACCGCATCCGCCGTCCGTCCGGCGAAACATGGCGCTTCGTGAATGTTTTGGCCGTGCAGCCAGTGGAGCGAGGCCAGGGTGACATCGAAGGGATAATCGGCCAGGAGGGCCAGCACGTCGTCGGCATACTCGTGGGGATTGCCCAACTCCACGCCGGCCAGGACGGTCAAGCCCTGCGGCCCAAATTGGGCGCGGCAGGCCGCTATCGCTTCAAAATAGGCTTCGACGTGGCGAAATCCTTTGTAGGGCATGACCGGATGCCACTCCGCGTGTTCCGTCAGGGCAATTTCCGTCAGCCCCAAATCGAGCGCCCGTTGGCACATCACCGCCGGGAGATTGTCGCCGTCTGAGCTAAAAGTGGAGTGCATATGGTAATCGGTGGTGATTAGGTGGGGCATGCTTTGTCCTTTCTGCTTGCGTCTAAGGCAGTTCCAAGATTTAAATGATCCCAAAGTTGAATGATGAGTCAGTAGTCAGTTGTCTTTTGTCATTTGCAACTGACCACTGACAAAAGACAACTGACCCCAAGCTCGGATTTTTGGGATGATTATTTTTCTGGTACTGCGTAATTTTTTCTAATTACTTCGACAATGTCACATTCGCCCCCCTAGCCCCCCAGCGGGGGGAATTTCTGGCTT
>CAZWZZ010000095.1:0-12461 GCA_964638395.1 uncultured Caldilineaceae bacterium | reverse complement strand
TAGAACCCGGCGATGGTCTCCCGCAGGGCCGGGTCTCCTTGCGATTCGGTGTAGCCCATCCGTAGGGCCGTTAGCTCATCGAGCGGCGTATCGGTCAGGGCCAACAGCTCGCCGATGGACAGCGACTCACAATCGGAAGGGCAGAGCAGGTAGGGGGCCTCGAACTCCCATCGGGCGAAATATCGCTCTAATTGGAAGGGGCGTAGGGACATCGTTATCAGTTCTCCTTCGGTTCTCCTTCGGTTCTCCTATGAAGATTGGGAGATTGGGAGATTGGGAGATTGGGAGATTTGGCTGAATCGCTCAATCTCCTAACCTCCTAATCTCCAAAAATGCGGGGTTATTTAGTTCGACAATGTCACATTCGCCCCCCTAGCCCCCCAGCGGGGGGAATTTCTGGCTTTGCTCCTCCCTTTGGGAGGCTGGGGGGGCTTTTCAGGGTCAGATTATGTTAATGTGACATTGTAAAATTAGAGATGACGTTAGCCATCCATCACATATGAATCGCCTCGCCCACAGTAGCGTGAGCCGCTTCCATAATCACCTCGCTCAACGTGGGGTGGGGATGGACGGTGCGGGCTAACTCCTCGACCGTCGTCTCCAGGTTGAGCATCCCCGTCGGCCCGGCTAACAGTTCGGTCACGTGGGGGCCGATCATATGCACGCCCAGCACTTCGTTGTATTGCTTTTCGGCCACGATTTTGACAAAACCGACGTTGTCACCCAAGCCCAACGCCTTGCCGTTGGCCTGGAAGGGGAATTTACCGACCTCCACCTCATACCCCTGCTCGCGGGCCTGCTGTTCGGTCAGGCCGACCGAGGCCACTTCGGGGTGGGTGTAGGTGCAGCGGGGCATCTTCGGATAGGTGAGCGGATGGGGGGCTTGCCCGGCAATCGCCTCGGCGGCGATGAGGGCCTGGGCACTGGCCACGTGGGCCAGGGCCAATTTGCCGGTCACATCGCCGATGGCGTAGATGTTCGAGACGCTGGTCTGCATCCGGTCGTTAACCTGGATGAAGCCCCGCTCGTCCGTCTCGACGCCCGCCTCGGCCAGCCCCAAATTTTGGCTGTTGGGAGCCACGCCGATGGCGATCAACACTTTCTCCGCCTGCAACGTCTCTTGGTCGCCATCTTTGCTGATGGTAACCGCCACGCCCTCATCCGTTTTTTCAACCCCCTCCACCTTCGTGCCGGTCTTGACCGTGATCCCGGCCCGGCCAAACTGCTTCTCCATCTCCTGGCTGACTTCTTCATCCTCCAGCGGCAGCACGTTGGGCAACATCTCCACCACGGTCACCTCGCTGCCGTAGCTGTGGAAGATGTGGGCAAACTCCATGCCAATCGCTCCCGCGCCGATGACTACCAGCGACTTGGGGGCCTCGGTTAACTCCAGGGCTTGATGATAGGTCAGGAAAGCCTCGCCGTCGATCTCCACGCCGGGCAGGACGCGAGCGCGTGCGCCGGTGGCGATGATGATGTTTTTGGCCGTGTGGGTCTCGCCGTTGACGCCCACCTCCGTGGCGCTGACCAGATGACCGGCCCCTTCCAACACCTCAATCTTGTTCTTTTTCATCAAAAAACCGACGCCTTTGACCAGCCGGCCACTCACCTGGCGGCTCCGCTTGTGGGCCACGCTATAATCAACGCTCAGGTTGTCGAAGCTGAAGCCGAACTTTTTGCCCTCTTGCAGGGTGTTGATGACTTCGGCGTTCCGCAGCAGGGCTTTGGTCGGAATACAGCCCCAGTTCAGGCAGACTCCTCCCAGATGCTCCTTCTCGACGATGGCTGTTTTTTGACCCAGTTGACTGGCTCGAATGGCCGCCACGTAGCCGCCCGGCCCCGCCCCGATGACGATGGTATCATAGTTACTCATAAGTCTCTCCTTTATATTGAATCAAGTTATTAATCCATCTTTCCCCACTCCCGCACCACCAGCCGAAAAATATCCGACTCCGTGATGATTCCGGCTAACCGGCCCTTACTGTCCAACACAGGCAAGCCACTGACTTTGTGTTCCAACATCGTGCGGGATGCTTCGCCGATGGTCGCATCCCAGGTGATGGTAATGGGAGGGGCGGTCATGATTTCCTGAATCTGCAACCTACCCAGCAGATAATTGACTTCCCAGATGTTGAGCGAGGTGCCGGTCGATGGCTCCGCCCCGCGCACATCGCCCCGGGTGACGATGCCAACCAACGTCCCATCCTCATCGACCACCGGCAAGCGACGGATGTCATGTTCGGTCATCACCCGGTGCGCTTCCGGTAATTTTGTCTCCATTGTGACGCTGATGACATCCTTTGTCATCCAATCTTTGACCAACTCTTTTTCCATCGTGGCAACTCCTTTTTTAGTAAGGTATGCTTCTCATAATTGCTCGGCGTCGACCGGGTTGGTCAACTGCCCGATGCCTTCGATTTCCACCGTGACCGTGTCGCCCGGCTGGAGATAGACACGGGGGTCACGGGTACTGCCGATGCCCGGCGGCGTGCCCGTCAAGATGACGTCGCCCGGCTCCAGCGTGGCGATTTGGGAAATGTAGTTGATGATGAAGGGCACATCGAAAATCATATCCCCGGTGGTCGAGTCCTGCATCACCTCGTCGTTGAGGGTGGTTTTGATGTTGAGCGCGTTGGGGTTGGGAATGTCATCGGCGGTGACCAGAGCCGGTCCCAGTGGGCAGCCGGTGTCCATCATCTTGCCGCTGGTCCATTGCGAAGTCCGAAATTGCAAATCGCGGGCGCTGATGTCGTTGGCGCAGGTGTACCCGGCCACGTAAGAAAGCGCCTCCTCCGTGGGGATATATTTGCCCCGTTTGCCGATGACGACGGCCAACTCGGCTTCATAATCCAGTTTGTCGCTGGTCGGCGTTACCAAAATCGGCTGGCCCTGACCGATGAGCGAGGTGGCTACTTTGTTGAAGAGAATGGGATGGCTGGGTACATCCATGCCCGTCTCGGCAGCGTGGGCGCGGTAGTTCAGCCCCAGGCAAACGATTTTACCCGGTCGCAGCAGCGGCGGCAGCAGCGACACCTGGGCGCGGCTCAACAAAATGCCCTGCGACCCCAGTTCCAGGGCCGCCCCAAAGGCACCAATCTGGGCCTGCACGTAGGAGAGGGCCTGTTGGGCCGCCGCCAGCAGCCCTTCGCCCGCCGAGTCTGCCGGGGCCGCCAGTTGCTCCTCCACAAAATCGACGGCCTCTCGCGCCGCCGCCAGCGACGTCTCCCCCCCGTTGAGCAGGTCGAGCATCCTGGCCGGCACGCGAGCATCCGCCACGGCCAGCTCATCCCGGTTCCCCCGGTGATAGAGGGCCACCTTGTAAGCCCGGTTCAAATCAACGATATGTTGGTCAATCTGTGCCCCGGTGCGGGTTTGGCCCTCATAATAATAGGTCACTAACTTCATTGTTTTCCCCTTATTTTTTAGGCTCTCTGAGATTTTTTGTGGTGAGGGCATCCTTATGCCCGCTCCGCATTGGGATGCGGTCGCTACCCCATAAAAGCTCATAGAGCCATTTTTTATCAGAGTCTATCAGTGTGAATCTGTGGACTGCGTGTTTGCTGCAACGCTCGCTCAGTACCCGGAGGCGTAAACGGCTGCATAGTGCAAGCGCGAGCCAAGTCACGGACTTGGCGCTCCATTCGGGTCAGGGGTCGCAAGTCACGGACTTGCGACGAGTAAGAACGGTCATCCCAGTTTTACCCCGAAACTTCAGGAGTTACAAATTCGGCACACGCCTCGACAAAGGTCGTAAACAGCCGCCGGGCCGTCTCATGTTCGGCCGTCAACGCTTCGGGATGCCACTGCACCGCGCAGCAAAACGGGTGGTCGCTGACCTCGATGCCCTCGATGACGCCGTCGCTGGATCGCCCGCTGATGGTGAAGGGCGGGGCCACCGCCCGCACGGCCTGGTGGTGGAGACTGTTGACCTTGAGCGAGGTGGTTTGCAACACCTGGGCCAGCCGCGAGCCGGGCGTCAGATCGACCGCGTGGGGCAAATCTTGCCAGGACGGGCTTTTATCGTGCAGATAGCCGTAGTTGTGCAACTCAGCCTGCGGCAGTTGGGAGGGCAAATCCTGATAGAGCGTGCCCCCGCCGGAAACGGCCAACACCTGAATCCCCCGGCAGATGCCCAACAGCGGCTTGCCCTCCGTCGTGGCCCACCGGCTGAGGATCATCTCCGTTCGGTCCCGTTCCGGCTGCACATCCGACAGCGTTTCGTGCGGTTGCTCTTTTAGAATGGTAGGGTCGATGTCGCCGCCGCCGGTCAGCAGGATGCCGTGGCTCAGGTCGTACAGGGTTCGCAAAGCTGCCTCATCTAAATCGAGCGGAATCAGAAATGGAACGCCCCCGGCCTGGGTGATGGCGGCGATGTAGGTGTTCCCTTGGGCGTTAATGGGCGAACTTTTAGGATAGTTGACGCTCTTATCGTGGCGGCAGGGTATGCCGATTAGAGGCCGTTCATAGTTCATTCAATTAATCCTTATAAAGTTTTGTGGCTCTCTGAGATTTTTTGTGGTGAGGGCATCCTTATGCCCGCTCCCGCATTGGGATGCGGTCGCTACCCCATAAAAGCTCATAGAGCCAGTTTTGTTAAACGTAAAACGCGAACCGTAAAGCCTGCCTATGGGACAAAGACGTTACGTTTTTCGTTTGACGCTTTACGAATGTTTGGATAGTTCGAAAATGTCACATTCGCCCCCCTAGCCCCCCAGCGGGGGGAATTTCTGGCTTTGCTCTCCCCTTTGGGAGGCTGGGGGGGCTTTTCAGGGTCAGATTATGTTAATGTGACATTGTAAAAATAGTTATTCTCTTGGCGATGCCTAGGGCATCGTCTCCACATCAGTCACGACCATCTCGTAGCCGTAAGCGCCGGTTGAGGGCGTGTTGGCCACGATTTGGTTCCGGGTCGGAGCGTACTCGTATACGGCCTGGCTGCCCAGGAGACCGGCCGTCGTTTGCAATCGTTCCACATCAAACCATTGGCTCTGGTACAACACCGAGGGGGAACGCCCTACCGGCAGCGATACGTCAGGCTCGAACTCAATGGTCACCGGCTTTTCAAGAGCGATCACCTCTTGGCTCTCCTCCTGGTTGAAATGGTCAAGACGGCACACTTTATAATCGACGACGATGCTGTCCTCATTCTCGACCAGCGGCGTGATTTCCAGGTTATCCCCCACCTGCACCGTGCCTGCCGGAACCCTGAAGGTCACCTCCGGCAGCTCGGGCAGGGTGATGGTGGTATCGCCGCTGGCCGGGTCCACCGTTTGCTCCAACGTGCCGGTGTTATCGACGCCGATGGCGAACAAGGTGTTGCCGCCCGGCTCGTAGGGCATCATCCGCGACACCAGGCCCGACACTTGCCGGGTGGCCCGGTCTACCAGCGTACAGAGCTTGACCCAGCCCCCAATCTGGGGATTGTACATATACATATAAATTTTGGCTTCCGGCGCAATCTGGCTGCCGTCATAATTGGAGGTTATCAGAATCGTCCGCCCGAATTCCTGCATAGCCGTGCCCTGGCCGTCCACGCCGCCCTGAATCCAGACCCCGGAGGCAAACAGGCTGTTGATATTCGGCTCAAACGCAGCCCCACCCCTGGCCGTCGCCTCACCAGAAGAATCGGAAGACGAATCGGAATCCGAGGACTCATCATCGGCGGCCCCCTCATCTTGACTATCGGCCACGAGGGCCGGCTTGGTCGTGGGCAACTTGACCGTATCGACCAGCCCTTCAGCCTCCAAAAAATCTGCCAGGTTAGCGATGGCAAAGGTTTCGACCTGCACCGGAGCGTCGAGGGAGTCGTCGTGAAAATAGATGGACACCTCCGGCTGGGCCGGGTCGTGGGTCGGCCCTTCCTGACCGGGATCGGCCAAATCCGGCGGTGGGGGCGGCGGCGAATCGAAGAGCGGCAACCCCAAGGCATCGGCCTTCACCGGTTTAGGATCAGGCCACAGTGTCGTTACCAGGCCCACAGCACATATGAAAATCACCAGGATGAGTAGGTTGTCGTGTTTCGATGTCATTGTGATCTCCTTTAGACGTTACGCAGTTGAGAAAAACCAGACCCTAAAGGTTTCAGAATTTGATTTCTTGACCAGATTTCGCTCCAATTGGCTCAGTTTTTCGCCTGAAGTTGGTTGCGGAAACCTTTAGGGTCTTGAACTGCGTAACTCATATCCTTGTTCCGATTTGCTGATTTGCTGATTTGAAAGGTGATGATCAGGGGCTACAACCGGGTTGATAAGGTTGCTCGCCAAAAAATTGCTGCCACTCCTGGTCACTCAGCGAGCGACCGGCGATGGTGCAGGCCAGCTCGACCAGGGTTTCCGGGCGCATATGCCAGCGTTGTATAATGTTATCCCCATGCGCGGTGATGAGCAAATTTTCCTCAGCTTCAAACAAAATGGCACGGACGGCGGTAATTCCCGGCAACACGGTCGCAGAGGCGGCGATGTCGGCGGCCGTCAAATCCCACAACTGGGTCGCGCCATCCCTGCTGCCGGTGGCCAACCGGCGGCCCGTCCGGTCGAAAGCCATCGCGCTGACGCTATCGGTGTGGCCCGGCAGCGTCAGGGCCGTTAAAGTGGCCGGATGGGATTCCGCCTCGCCCAAATTCCAGAGCCGAACCGCGCCCTCAAAACCGCCCGTTACCAACCACCGCCCGGCCCGGTCTGAGGCCACCGTTGTGATAATATGATCGCCGCTCTCAGAGAGCAAATTGATGGCCTGGGGCGTGGCGTCAGGGTCGGCCAGGTCCCACAGTTGGCCGGTCTGGCCCCAGGTGCCGACCACCAGCCAGCGGCTATCCCGGCTGAAAGCGGCTGTTGAGACTTCGACGCCGTAAGTCGTGGCCATTATCTCCGTGGCTGGCCCTGACCCGGCGTCGAGCTGCCACAGCCGGATGTGACCATCCCAGCCGTTGGTCCGAGCCTCGTAGCCGCTGGTGACCAGCCAGCGTCCATCCGGGCTGAGAGCCACCGGGCGGGCCGGGGCGGCGCTGTCGCCGATGACGATGAGCGGAGCCGGGGCCTGGCTCGAGGCCAAATCCTCGATGGCCCACAGCCGGGTCTGCAAATCGTTATGCTCCGTCGCCAGCCAAGGCGACGCGGTAGCCATTGTCCGCAGGGGACCGCCCTCGGTGGTGATGACGATGGGGTCGCGCCCCGGCTCGGCCAGACTCCACAGCCGGAGCGTGCCCTCCACATCGCCGCTGATGAGCCACTCTGGCAAAAAAGCCAGCGTCGTCACCGGCGCGGGCTGGGCCAGCCGCACCGGGGCCGCCGTGCCGGTGAGGGCCTGCGGCGACCACAGCCAGATGTGGCCGGTATCGTCGCTGGCTGCCAGCCAACCGTCAGTCGGATGCGTGGCCGTCAGTCGTGTCTCGTGACGAGCGGTCGTCTCGATGACCGGCTCGGCCAGCGGGTTGTGAAGAGACCAGAGGCGGGCCGTGCCGTCGCTGCCGGCGGTGGTTAACCAGCGGCTATCGGGGCTGAAAGCCACGTCACTGATGCGCCCCTCGTGGCCCCGCAGCAGGGTCGGCGGGGCCGATGGATCAGCCGTGGCCCACAGCCGCACCGTCCGGTCATCCCCGGCGGTGACCAGCCAGCGGCTATCGGGGCTGAAAGCCACCCGCCAGATGTTCTCCTCGTGGCTGGTCAGGGGCAGGGGGGCGGCGCTCAAATCGGTCACATCATAAAGCTGGCCCCGCCGGTCGGCCCCGACCGAGGCCAGCCAGCGCCCGTCCGGGCTGAAGGTCAGCGCCCGCACCGCCCCCTCGTGGCCGGGCAGCCGGGTGACCGGTTCGGCCTGCGCCGCCAAATCCTCAACCGGCCACACCAGGATTGCCTCCTGTTGGGTGGTGGCCAACTGTTGGCTGTCCGGGCTAAAAGCGACGCCGGTGGCGAAGCCGGGGCCGTCGTAGCCGGGCAGGGTGATGTCCGGATGGCGACCGGGGTCGGTCAAGGCCCACAGCCGGTGAGTAACCGCCAGCCATTGGCTATCGGGGCTAAAGGCCAGAAATTGGTTGTCCCGGCTGCCGACGAAGCCCAACGCGGGCATATCCAACCGGAGCGGTTCAGCCGAGTCGGGGTCATTTAAAATCTCCGGCATCGACCAGAGCCGCACCCTGCTCAGACTCCCGGCGGCCAACCATTGCCCATCCGGGCTGAAGGCGATCACGGTCACGCCGTCGCCGGCACCGGTCAGGGTCAGCGGGGCGGCGCTCGGTTCGGCCAGATGGTGCAACTGGACGGTTCCGTCACTTTGGCCGGTGGCCAGCCACTCTGCCGTCGTCGCCGGGCCAAAGGCCAGCGTTAACACAGGGCAATCGTGGGTCATCTCTAGCGGCGGCCCGGTTGACTCCCCCGGCGACCAGAGGCGGACCAGGCCCCGTCGCCGGCTGACGGAGCAGGCTGTGTCCGCGCCGGAGGGGGCGGCAACTTCGGCGGCGGTCGCCAGCAGCGTGCCCTCGGCGTTGAAACTGACCGCCCGGATGGTCGTCTCGGTCGGCCTGTCCGAGCCGGGCCGGGGCAGCCCCCCGGTCGAGGCCAAAATGTGGCGCAACGTTTGCAGGGCTACGGGCAGGGGCGGTTCTGTGGCCTGCACCGCAGCCTGGGCCAGCAGCAAACTGCGCCGGGGCCAATCTGTCAGGTTGGCCTGGGCTTGGGCGGCCAGATTTTGCGCCTCGGCCACGGCCCGCTGCGCCTCGGCGGTTTCTCTGGCCTGGGTCGCTCGTCGCGTCTGGAACAGGGCGGCCACGGCCAGGGCGGCCACGATGAGGACGGCGGCGATGAGCCACTGCGCCCGGCGGCGCAATTTGGCGGCGGCCTGGCTGCGCTCTTCGGCCAGGGCTTGAGCGGCGGCCAACTCCCGCTGCTGTTGGGCCGCTCGTTCGGCGGCTATCCGCGTGCGGTGGGCGATACTGGCCGCCAGAAAATCCCGCTCCAGGTCATTCATCTCGGCCCCATACTGTTCGGCCCAGATTTCCGCCTCGGCCAGTCGCGCCCCCCGGTAGAGATAGCCGTCATCCTGAGCGCCCCGCTGCCAGGCCAGGGCCGCCTCGGTCAGGCGGCGATGGGTGTGCAGGGCGGCCCGGTCTTCATCCAGCCAGCCCCGGAGCCGCTGCCAGCCCCGAATCAGGGCCTCGTGGACGACCTCGACCGTTTCGGTGTGCGTGGCGGTCTCCAGGGTGGTCGTCACCAGGCGAGCCTCAACCAATTGTCGAATGACGGCTTCGATTTGCCCGGTCTGGTCGCCGGAGAGTAACTCCTGTTTGGGCACGCGCCGCCGGGTATCGGCTGTGCCCTGGCCCGGCTGGGTCAGGCGAAGCATAATGCGGCGGACGATGGTCTGCTCGTCGGGGTCGAAGTCGGCGTAGATGCTGTCGGCCCGTTGAGCCACCGCCCCGGCCACCCCGCCCAGGTCGTGGTAGGCCCGCAGGGTCAACGCCCCTTGCTCCCGCCGCTCCCACAGCTCCAGCAGGGCGTGTTGCAGCAGGGGCAGCGACCCGGGCTGTTCGCTCACATCGGCCAGGATGGTCTCCACCAGCCCCGGCTCGAAGCGCAGGCCGACGACCCGGGCCGGTTCCTCGATGGCCCGCCGTAGCTCGACCTCGTTCATGGCCCCGACCAGCAGTTGTTGGCTGGCCATCTGCCGGGCCAGGTGGCGATAGTCGGCGCAATGGTGGTAAAAATCGGCCCGCATCGCCAGGAGCAGGATGAGGCGGCCCTCTCTGGCCGAGGCGGCGTAGAGCAGATTTTCGATGAACCGCTCCCGCGCCTCCTCATCGTGGCAGAGGGTGAAAATCTCCTCGAATTGATCGACGATGAGCAGCAGGTGTTGGTCAGGTGGGGCCTCGCGCCAGGCCAGGCGCAGCCGCAGATGGAGCGCCCGGCTGTCGGCGGTCATATTGTCTAACAACTGGCGGGTGGCGGCCAGGTGGTCCCCCTCAGCCTCTAAAACGGGGATGAGGTGGGCGGCCAGGGTTTCGAGGGGATGGCTGCCCGGTTTGATAATCAACGTCTGCCAGCTTGCCTCGGTTGGCGGAGCGGTTGATGACGAGGCCGCACCGTCGAGGGCCGGTAGCACCCCGGCCCGGAGCAGGGATGATTTGCCGCTGCCGGAGGCCCCCAGCAGGGTCAGCAGCCGGCCCCGGCCCTGCTGCAACATCTCCAGCGTGGAGAGCGGGGCGGGCCGCAGGCGGGTCAGGCCGGTCAGTCGCTCGACCACCTGCTCGACCAGCCGTTCGCGGCCAAAATAAAATTCGGCATGTTCGGTCTCGAAGCTTTGCAGGCCGCGATAGGGGCAGCGGCCATCATCGGCGGCGGCGGAGAGCAGGGTGAGGGTGCTGTCGGCGGCGGTGGTCAGTGAGGCCAGGAGCGATTCGGTGGTGCGTAACAGGGCGGCGGCGGTCGGGCGCTCGTCGGGGTTTTTGGCCAGCATGGTGACGATCAGCCGTTCGAGCGGTTCCGGCAGGTCGGGGGCCAGGGCGCGGGGCAGGGTGAAGGGGTCGTTGATCTGCTTGAAAATGATGCCGGCCGGGGTATCACCGCTGAAGGGCAGGCTGCCGGTACTCAATTCATACAGCATCACCCCCAGGGCGTAAATGTCCGTCCGCTCATCGACGGTATCGCCACAGGCCTGTTCGGGCGACATATAGTGGGGCGTGCCCAGGACCAACGAGGCATCGAGCGACTCGTCGGAGACCAATTTCGACAGGCCAAAATCGGTCAGGATTGGCTCCCTCTCAGGCGTCAGCAGCACGTTGGCCGGTTTGATGTCCCGGTGGATAATGTTTTGGGCGTGGGCGTGGGCCACGGCTGCGGTGATGGTCTGGAAAAGGGTCAGGGCTTCCGGCAGCGGCAACCGCCGCCCGTAGCGGTGATGTTTCTGGAGATGGTCGTAGAGGGTGACGCCGGGCACGTACTCCATGACCATATAGAAGTTGTTCTCTGCAACGTCGAAGTCGTGGACCTGGACGATGTTGTGATGGCGCAGGGCGGCCACCACTTTGGCCTCTCGCCGGAAGCGGTCTGTGGCCTCGGCGGTGTTCAGGAGGTGGGCGTGGATCAGCTTGATGGCCACGTGCCGCTCCAGGGTAGGGTGATAGGCTTTGTACACCTCGGCCATGCCCCCTTGCCCCAGTAGCTCGATGATTTTATATTTGCCAAGCTGTTTGCCAATCCAGTCGGTCATCGGCCCGGAAGCCTTGCCTTTCATACGCGGACGTGTCGATCAAATCGCTTCATTCTAACACATCCGGGGGCGGCTTACAACCGGAGCGAGGCTCATTGGCAACCCATCCCTCCTGGTCAAATTGCTCTTTTGCGTGGATTAAGCATAATCAATAGTCCGTAGGTGTGCTTAGTTCTACAATGTCACATTAGACAAATGTTCTATCAATCCGATCTTGACTCAGCCCATCTTACCCGCCCGGACATAAATGATCCGGGCTATCAAACTGCACCGGATGAATCCGGTTTTAGATTAGCCCGATTTATCGGGCGCTGTTCGATAGCACGGCGAGTTCATCGCCGTGCGGGTGGTGGGCAAAACGGGGCATCGGGGTGGCAAAAAACTCAACATAAGAATATGACATTGTCGAGTTAGAGAGGCACAACTTTATTGATGAAAGCGGAGGAAACCATGAGCCTCGCTCCCAAACAACGCTTCACCAACCGCGTTGAGACTTACAGCCAATACCGGCCCGGCTACCCGGCAGCGGTGATACCCTTTCTGCGGGACAGCCTCGGCTTTGCCCCGGCCTGGGTCGTGGCCGACATCGGCGCGGGCACGGGCATTTTGACCGAGCTGTTTCTGAAGAACGGCAATCCCGTCTACGCCGTCGAGCCAAACGCGGCCATGCGGCGGGCGGCAGAGACCCGGCTGGCCGATTATGTGACCCTGACCAGCGTCAACGCCGCCGCCGAGGCCACTACCCTGCCCGCCCACACCATCGACCTCATCAGCGTCGGACAAGCCTTCCATTGGTTCGATGCGGCCCAGGCCAAGATTGAGTTCCAACGCATCCTCAAACCGGGCGGTTGGGTGATGCTTATCTGGAACAAGCGCAGCCTGGAGCGCTCCCCCTTTATGCAAGCCTATGAGCAACTGCTGTTCGAGTACGCGCCCGACTACGGGCCGGCCACCCACAAAAATATAGTCACCGACGAGGTGTTAGACAGCTTCTTCAATTACGGGGTCGTGACCTTCGACAACCTGCAACAGTTTGATTACGAGGGGCTACAGGGCCGTCTGCTCTCCTCCTCTTATGCCCCCCTCGCCGATCATCCTAACCACGCCCCGATGCTGGCCGCGCTGCGCCGCCTGTTCGAGGCGTATCAGATGGCCGGTCAGGTGACTTTCGAGTATGAGACGAGGTTGTATTATGGGCAGGTTTAGGGGCAATACCTTTCAAATAAGACGATTCTTCGGAGCTATGTCGCTCGCCACCCCCC
>CAZWZZ010000094.1:9978-12543 GCA_964638395.1 uncultured Caldilineaceae bacterium | reverse complement strand
GGCGTCTGGCGGATGTTGCCGATGGCCTCGTGGAAGAAGCAGGGGCGCACCGTGCCGTCAGCCTCGACCACGGCGGAGACCCACGGCGCGTTGCAGCGCACCGTTGGAAAGTCGTTCAGGCCGTGGAAAGCGGCGTAGTAATCGTAGATGCGACGCAGCTTGGCCGGAGATTCGACGATGAAGCCGCTGGCGAAGTCCGAGTGGTAATTCGTAATTAGTAATTCAAGCGTAGCTTTAAGTTCAGGTAACTGTTCACTATTTAGCTTGACTTCTTCTGTGCGTTCGGTCTCCCACGGTTCGGGTCGGTTGAAGGCTTCGCTGGAGACATCGGCGGGCAGAAAGCTGATGCTGTCCAGGCCGATGGCCCGGGCGGCGTCGATGATGTGGGGCCAGTCGGCGAAGTTGCCTTGCTGAATGACACAGCGGGCCGATAGCGGAAAATCGGGCTGGAGGGCTTTGACCGCCTGCACGCCCTCCCGTAATTTTTGGTAGGCGTTGGGGATACGCCGGATGGCGTTATGCACCGCCTCCGAGCCGTCCAGAGAGACGATGACCTCGTCCGTGCGGCTGACGACTTCCTCGGCGTACCGCTTCAGCAACAGCCCGGTCGAAAGGATGGTCAGCTTCATCCCCTCAGCCCGCAAAATGTCGCATAGGCGGAACAGGTTGGGATTCATCAGCGCCTCGCCGCCGGACATCACCACCTGCTGCGTGCCCAACTGTGTGAGCGACTCCAGCAACTCCCGCACATCGGCCTCGGTCAACTGCTGGGGATCGCCATTCCCTTTCCAGATGTCACACATCACGCAGCGGCAGTTGCAACTGCTGTGGGGCATCAGGATGGCGATGGGCAAAGCGTAGATTTTGTTGGTTTTGAGGGTCAGGTACCGCTTGCTGACATCAAGCACATCAAGGGAATAGCGGCCAGCCGAGGCGGTGCGGCGGTTACTCATTTTAGTTTTTGCCTCCGGATTATTAGCTTCGGGCTATGATAGCATAAAATCCAGGATAATCACAAAGTGCCAACCTCAGTAGACCGCAGCATCCTGAGTAAACCGAAGGATGCGGTTGTATCAAAGGGTGCAATTGCGGTCTACCGAACATCTCTTGAACATCACCGAGGCAGTGCCAGAAAAATAATCATCCCAAAAATCCGAGCTTGGGGTCAGGTGTCATTAGTCAGTGGTCAGTTGCAAAGGACAAAGGACAACTGACCTCTGACTCATTATCCAACTTTGGGATCATTTAAAACTTGGAACTGCCCTAATTCATCATCAGTACCGGCTCGATGTGGTCTAATGCCCAATCGATCTCCGTTTGCGTGATGACCAACGGTGGGGCGAAGCGGATGACGTTTTCGTGGGTCTCCTTGCAGAGCAAACCCCGCGCTTGTAGGGCCTCGCAGAAACGGCGGGCCGGCGTGTGTAGCTCAACGCCGATGAACAACCCTTTGCCCCGCACCTCTTTGATGTGGGGACTCTCGATCCGGGCCAGCCCCCCTTTGAAATAATCCCCCATTTCGGCAGAGTTTTCGATGAGATGTTCCTCGGTCAGGACGCGCAGGGCGGTGCGGGCTACCGCCGCGCCCAGCGGATTGCCGCCGAAGGTGCTGCCGTGGTCGCCGGGGCGGAAAAGGCCCAGAATCTCTTTGTCGCTCAACACCGCCGAGACCGGGTAGAAGCCGCCACTGAGGGCCTTGCCGATGATGACCATATCAGGCCGGACGTTTTCGTGGTCGCAAGCGAATAACTTGCCGGTGCGCCCCAAGCCGCTCTGGATTTCGTCGGCTACGTAGAGTACGTTCTGTTGGCGGCAAAGCTCGGCAGTTTCTCGGAGATACCCTGCCGGGGGAATCCGCACGCCCCCTTCGCCTTGAATCGGCTCTAGCATAAAAGCGACAGTGTTCGGTGTGATCGCCTCGGCTAAGGCCGTCGCGTCGCCGTAAGGCACGACCTTGAAGCCGGGGGTGAAAGGCCCGAACTCTTCCTTATACTGAGCCTCGGTCGAGAAGCCGATGATCGTCGTCGTTCGCCCGTGGAAATTGTTGGCACACACGATGATCTCGGCCTGATCGTGGGGCACGCCCTTAACCCGGTAGCCCCATTTGCGGGCCGCTTTGATGGCCGTCTCGACCGCCTCCGCGCCGGTGTTCATCGGCAGGACCATTTCGTAGCCGGTCAGGTCACATACTTCTTTCAAAAATGGCCCCATCTGTTCATTACGAAAGGCCCGCGAGGTCAGGGTCACTTTGTGCATCTGCTCCATCATCGTATGCATAATTTTGGGGTGACAATGGCCCTGATTGACGGCCGAATAGGCGCTCAAGCAGTCGAGATATTTGCGTCCCTCGACATCATAGACCCACACGCCCTCGGCCCGTTCGACGACCACATTCAGGGGGTGGTAATTATGCGCTCCGTAGGTATCATCGAGGTCAATAAAATATTGGCTGTTCATAAAAAACCTCCTTGACAGGATTGATAATTTAGAATTGATAATTACAAAAAAGCCCGATTCCATAATAAATAAGGAATCGGGCTTTGCTCAGATCTTCGCGGCGGTCAG
>CAZWZZ010000094.1:8278-9878 GCA_964638395.1 uncultured Caldilineaceae bacterium | reverse complement strand
TAAATTTATCTCAAGAGTCAGGGTAAGTCAAGTCGTGGCAAATTTCGATCACATCGATTCTGATACGCTATCCAACTTGCGGTCGATACGAAAGCGTGCTTATTCCAAAGATTTTAAATAATCGTTGAGATTATGGCGCATGGCGTAGGCGGTGGCTTCGGCCCGGTTCGATAGTTCTAATTTGGCCAAAATATTGCTGACATAGTTGCGAACCGTGCCCTCTCCCAGATAAAGATCGGAGGCGATTTCTTTGTTAGTTTTGCCTTCGGCAATTAAAGTGAGGACATTAAGTTCCTGGTCAGAAAGCTTGGAGAAGGCATCGGATAGATTGGAGGCCCGTATTTTGGCCAACACCTGTCCGGTGATCGTCGGGTCGAGCATCGCATCCCCCCGCGAAATCGTCTGGATGGCCCGAATCAAATCGTCATTGCCGACTTGTTTCAAGACATAACCGACGGCTCCGGCAGAAATAGCATTAAAAATCAACTCATCCTCAGCAAACGACGTCAACATTACGACTTTCGTGTGGGGATGAGCTTTAACAATTGAGCGACACGCTTCGATACCACTGCCATCGCTCAGGCGGACGTCCATGACGATGACCTCCGGCTCATATTCGTCGGCGGCATCAATAGCTTCGGCGACTGAACCGGCTTCGGCCACAACTTCCCAGTCGGGCTGCCGACTCAGAAGCATGCTAAGTCCAAAGCGGACAACTTCGTGGTCATCTACAATCATAATACGCATGCCGACATTTTACTTTAACTCTCGTTACCGTGCAAAAACATCACTATGTCTGGTTAGACCCTTGCAGCAAGACTCAAAGTGGGTTACAATGTAGCTGTTATGGCCGGGTAGATCATAACCATTAAATCTCGGCCCAGGTTAATCAGGAGGCATAGATGAAGAAACCTCTTATCCACATCATCTTCATCCTATTGATGATAAGCGGTGTCGCCGCTTGTGAATTGAACACTGTCGAAGAGAGCGGTGGCCAGCAACAAGGAACTATTGCTAACTCCGCCAGGGATTTGGTGGGGGATACCTTTGTGGAACTGGTGGATGAATTTATCGCGGTGACCCCTGTGCCCACCTCTCAGCCGATTGATTTTGGGAATCTGGGGCCAACTATTCGGGCTTGTGTGCGACCGAGCGGCATCATGCGCCTGATCGATCTGGGACAGATTTGTACTGAGTTTGAAACGTTGGTGGAGTGGCGCATTACGGGACCACCCGGGCCTCAGGGCAGCCAGGGTTTGGCCGGCGTCGTAGGCCCGGAAGGCCCCGTTGGGCCGGAGGGACCTATTGGGCGGGAAGGGCCTGTTGGCCCGGAGGGGCCTGTTGGCCCGGAAGGGGCTGTTGGGCCGGAGGGACCTGTTGGGCCTGTTGGCCCGGAGGGGCCGATCGGGCCGATTGGGCCGGAGGGACCTGTTGGGCCGGAGGGACCTGTTGGGCCGGAAGGCCCTGTTGGCCCGGAGGGGGCTGTTGGACCGGAAGGGCCTGTTGGACCGGAAGGGCCTGCTGGACCTGTTGGGCCACAAGGAGCACAGGGGGATCCCGGCCCACCGGGCGCTGATGGGTCAGATGGAGCGACAGGGGC
>CAZWZZ010000094.1:7093-8178 GCA_964638395.1 uncultured Caldilineaceae bacterium | reverse complement strand
CCGGTTGGGGCGACGGGACCGACCGGCCCGGCCAGTGATGGTGATCTCGATGGAGATGGTATTGGAGATAGCACCGATTTATGTCTCCTGGATGGGCCAACGGCTCCGGCACCGCCTGCGGCGGGCACGGTGGAGTCGGTCACTTATTCCAATGTCAGCATTAATGGTGGGGGCAACGTGGCGACGGCGATCGGCGCGGGTGCTGTTTTTACGGTCCAGATGGATTTTACCATTGTCGAACAGTGTACGGTCACCGGTTGTGGCAACCAGATAGTGCTAGGCATCGGCTCTAACAACCCTCAAGACTGTATATTCGACGGAAATCCGGGGCCGGCTCCCGGCCTGATCGTGACCGGGGCCACGGTTAATTTAACGGCCCCGGTGGCACCAGGGACATATTACATTCGCATGGATCAGGTGCCGGATAATGTTGGGTGCAATGTTGGCTTGTGGACAGATAATGGTAGTGGGGCCAATCTGGCGGCAATTTGTGTGCCATAGCGCTGAATAATTGAAGGGGCTGGGGGAAGGAGCTTCGTTATAATGATAAAAGAAGAGCGCCACACAGCGCAACGTTGTCCCAACTGTGGGGAGGAAGGATTACGAGTTGGGGCTAAGTTTTGTGATAAGTGTGGAACCCGCTTGGTTGAGGATAAGGCGACCGGCAGATCGTCTGATAATGGTCTGGCTCATGATCGAACCACATCGACCGCTCCTGACGATCCGGAAGATACTCAACCCGGTCTTGATCTCGATGCCCCTCAAGATGAGGGGGCAACGCGATTTGTAACGGATGGGCATATTACTGAGGAGGGGAGTACCCGTCATTTAGCCAACCCAAACAGAACCACATTGGAAGCGGACGCCGGAGCGACGGCGGCGTTGAATAATGAGGCCGGGACCACGAGTTTCATTCCAGGAGATGATGATAGGGATGATGAGGGAGCGACCGGTTTCTTACCTCCGACTGAAATGGCCCCGGAGGAGGAGGGAGCCACACGGGCAATGTCTGAGGTGTCCCCGGAGGAATCGGGGGCCACGCGCTCTATGATAGAGGCCCCAGTCTCACCGACGAAAGAGCAGCC
>CAZWZZ010000094.1:2140-6993 GCA_964638395.1 uncultured Caldilineaceae bacterium | reverse complement strand
TCGCCGCCGACCACGTCATGGAGTTACAGAACCGGTATCAACTCCTCAAAATTTTGGGCAAGGGAGGCTTTGGGGCAGTCTACCTGGCCGAGGATATTAAGCTGAAACGGCGATGTGTCGTCAAACAGATGTTGACGCGGGGCCGTTCGCCAAAGGAAATCCAAATCTCTCGCACCAATTTCGAGCGAGAGGCAAAATTGCTGGTCGATCTGAATGATCCGGGCCACCCGAACATTCCCGAAATTTATGATTATTTCTCGGTGGATAGTGGCAACTATCTGGTGATGAAATATATCGAAGGTCGTAATTTGAAGGATGCGTTAGAGGAGAGCGATGGCCGGCTGCCCTGGCAAGAGGCGGTCCGGTACACGATTGATGTCTGTAGTGCGCTCAATTATATGCATACCCACGGCGAGGAACCGGTTTTGCACCGGGATATCAAACCGGCCAATATACAGTTGGGGGATGATGGGCGGGTATGGCTGGTCGATTTTGGGTTGGCCAAGGCGGACCCGGTCAAAGGCTCGGATGAGAATATGATGGCCACCCAGGCGTCGGGTAGCTTTGGGTATACCCCTTTGGAGCAGTGGATTGGGCAGGCCGTGCCGGTATCTGATATTTATGCGTTGGGAGCCACGCTCCATCATCTACTGACCGGGATGAGTCCGCTGGAGGCGTTTGAGGGAGAGTTTCATATTCAAAAGATTCAGGATCTCCACGGTGATTTTCTTCCCGTTCGTAAAGTTGATCGGGAGTTGCCAGCCAGCCTGGAAGAGATTATCAATGGGGCGGTTAATCCTGCTGCGGATAAGCGCCCCACAGCCCTGCAATTACAACAGCAGTTGGAGATGGTTATCTCCGGCGGACAGGAAACCGCTCTGTATACCTTTAAAAGCGGTGAGTCGGCCAAGACAATTGAGGCGCTGGTAGATTTATGTGAACGGTATCGCCAGGAGGCTCAAGATTATCTCTATAAGGGAGATTTTGAACGGTGGTTCCTGCTTATCAATCGCAACGACTTGGCGGCGGCGGCGCGGCAGGCCGTAGACGAAGGCGAGAATAAGCAGCAGGGGCTGAGGCGCTTCCTGAAGCTGATACTGCCCAACATCTTGCAACGGCGTTTGAAGCGAATCGGGTTTCATCTGGTGCGGGGCGTGACTGTCGTGGTCTTGGTGGCTGTGGTGGTCATCCTTTTGGTGGCTATCGGTGGCTCTTATATGACCGGCTTGTTTATCCAGCAGACGATAGGCAGTACTCCCTGGCCATTCCACCTGCTCGATCTAAATAATGAAACGATCTATGATGAAGCATTGCTCAGCGAGAGCTTCAATAACGCGGCCAGGGTTTATTTTGATGAGGAGATCACAGTTGATCTACAGGCTCCCGATGAGATGCTCATCGAGACGACCTGGAACGGTATAGCCCTTACGTTGCCGGTCGTGGTCCGTCTCGAGGACCAGAAGCCCCGCTTTTACATCAATGAGGTCAACGGTTTTCCACTCTTTTTGATCGGTGATAATATTTCGAGGGGCATTAATAACGGGGTGGATCAGGCGTTTGAGCAGGCCCCTGTCGATGTTTCTTCGTTGAACATCGAGGATGAAGCGGTAACATTCGATGTGGAACTGAGCGGCCGGACCCCTTTTGCCACGCCGACGCCCGTGCCAACACTAACGCCCACGCCACGCCCAACCCCGACGCCGGTCGATGCGGCTCTGGTTGTTATTTTCAATGAAATCGACCAGGATATTATCCTGAATATATCGGGGGATAGCTGGAGCGACTCGCTAGATATTGCCGGAAATCAAGAGGAGGTCATCGAGGTCCCGGCCGGGGTTTACAGGTATACGGTAATTCTTGTGGAAACGGGGGAGATCATTTCGGAAGGTGAAAGAACCTGGACGTTGAAGCAGGCGTACCGGCTACGGGTTGGGGTATTGCAATAGGCCAAAATTAAGGTTATAGGAGCCAGCTAACCAACTTGCGGCTCCATACGGCACGAAGGTGTACTCCATTTTTCAACAATTGGATACACTGAAGTTAGTCAGAGTTGGTCAAAAAGATCATATACATACGCCCCAGTTGGATGACATCCCCATTTTTCAAAGGCACCGGGGCGTCAGGCGACAGTTTGACGTTGTTGACGAGCGTGCCATTCAGGCTGCTTAGATCATCAATGTGCCAGGTATCGCCCCGTTTCGTCAAACGAGAATGTCGTCGGGATATGCCGGACTCAACCGCGCCGTGGGGGCCAAGATCAATATCGACCTTGTTGGCGCCATAGGTGCGACCAATGATTAGCCCATTTTTGTCGGGTGTTGGCTCCGGAATGGAGATAGATACATTTTTATCGGGGAGCAGCAGACGAACTGCCTGCTGTTTTTCGGGTAAATCTTTTTTCTCCGGGCGTAAACCCTCTGATTCGCTGATAACCTCATCCGAGCTTTTGTTGGGGACTTGAATGGTGGCCGAGTCGGCGTCGGCGTAGTGGGGGGCGGAAGCTCGCAGCGCCCGTCGCAGGGCAGCCCCCATCGACTTCATATCGCTGTACCGATCCTCCGGTGATTTTTCTAAGGTTTTGAGAATAATTTCTTCGACATCAGCGGGACAGTCGGCGTTGAAGTCGCGGGGAGAGGGTGGTTCTTCCTGAATGTGGGCCAGCATCAAATAGTTAGCGTTTTCGTAAGCAAAAGGCAAGCGTCCGGCAATCATCTCGAAGAGAATCACCCCCAGCGCGTACATATCGGCATGAATACCTATTTTGTCGCCCCGGGCCTGTTCCGGAGCGATGTAGGAGGGCGTGCCCATAATCATACCGGTGGCGGTCAGCGCTTTGTCATCATCCGAGACTTTGACCAGGCCAAAATCGGCCAGCAGAGGCCAATCTTCTTGGGGCATCAGAATGTTGGTCGGCTTGACATCCCGATGAATGAGGCCGTGTTCGTGGGCATAATGCAGGGCGTCGGATAGGTAGATGGCAATATTGACTGCTCTGGCCCAATCCATTGGTTCACCGGTCAGATAGTTTTCTAAGGTCCCCTCCTCGACCAGTTCCATCACAATGTAGGGCAAATCTGCCTCGATCCCATATTCATAGACCATGAGAATGTTACGGTGGCGCAGGTTCGCCACGGCTTTGGCTTCCCGTTCAAAACGATCTAAAACATTTTGATCGTCGCTGTGCAACACTTTGACGGCAACCCATCGATCCAAACTGTGTTGGAACGCTTTGTAAACAGTGGCGATTCCTCCTTCACCGACCAGACTGATGAGCTTGTATTGACCTAGTTTCTTGCCCAACAAGTTCGTTGTCATAAGTGATAAATTTCCATTTTTGAAAAAGATTCACATTTGACCAGAGACCAAACATGGATAAGCAGCCGTAGTATAACATGGTCAGGCCATAAACTCAATATGTTGGCCAAATAAGCCTACGTCGAGATCAGGAAGAGGCAGGTTAAATGGCTAAAGCGTAGCTCATCGCCATCCTGTAGAGGGACGGAGGGGGTGCCGGGAATAACTTTTTCGTTGTTGACAAAGGTTCCGTTCAGGCTGCCCAGATCGTCGATAAACCAATGGTTCTTTTTGCGGGTCAGGCGGGCGTGCAGGCGAGAGACACCGGCCTCAGCCCCACCGTGGGGCCCCAGATCAATATCGGCGACAGTATCTTTGTAGGTCCGACCAATCACCAGGCTCTCTTTGTCGAGTGGAAGGGGCAGGCTGATTTTTTTCTCCAACAGAAAGAGGCGAATATCGGGTGAGGTTTGGGCCGAAGGTTGAATGTTACCGGTGTCGATGGGCAGCGAGACGGAGGGATCCAGTTCACGGGTTTGGATCGGTTTGCTGGGGGGCGGAACATAGAAGGCCATCCGGGCATCGGAGGAGTGAAGCGCCTCTTTGAGCGTTTCTTTAACAGCCAACATATCTTTGTATCGCTGGTCGGGTGATTTTTGCATCGCATTCAGGATGATCTTCTCCAAAATGGCCGGACAGTCGGCGTTGAATTGGCGGGGGGGCGGAACCGGCTCGGAGATGTGGGCCAGGAGGACTTTGTTGGGGTTCTGGTAATCGAAAGGCAGATGACCGGTTATCATTTCATATAGAATGACCCCAATCGAGTAAATATCGGCCCGGTGATCAACGGTCTGGCCCCGCGCCTGTTCGGGGGCGACATAAAAGGGGGTGCCCATCGAGGTTCCCGGCCCGGTCAAGCCTTTATGTTTGGCATCATCCTTGAGCTTGATGAGGCCAAAGTCGGCCAGTAGGGGCCAATCCTCTTGGGCCATCAAAATGTTGGAGGGTTTGACATCGCGGTGGATCACGCCCTGCTGGTGGGCATAGCCCAGGGCCTCGGTGATGGGGATCATCAGATCGACGGCCCTGACCCAGTCGATGGGGTTGCCCTTGAGCCGGTCGGCCAGCGTGCCGCCTTCAATATATTCCATCACAATATAGGGCCACTCTCCCTCTTCACCATAGTTGTAAACGATCAGGATATTGCGATGGCGCAGGCGAGCAATGGCTTGGGCTTCCCGCTGAAAGCGCACGAGGGCATCTTTGTCCCGGTATTGCAAGATTTTGATGGCTACCCAGCGTTTGAGGTCGGGTTGGTAAGCTTTGTAAACCGTGGCCAGGGCCCCTGAACCGATTTGGGCGGCCAGCCGGTAACCGCCAATGGTTTCGCCGACAAGGTTGCTCGTCATCACTTGGAAATTCCTCTCAGTTTTGTTGCTTGCTCACTTTACAGGTAGGTATGATAGATAGCCCAGCTATGTGTCTCGGAGCAGGTTAGGGGGCGAGTTGAGGTCGAAATCGTTGTGGCGGATAGAGACGATAACCGATCAGAGATTATT
>CAZWZZ010000094.1:0-2040 GCA_964638395.1 uncultured Caldilineaceae bacterium | reverse complement strand
AGTATAACACGCTGCCAGAGAAAATTCAATCGAGGTCGCCGTTCAGTTTTTGTGCTTCTGACAGCCTATGGCATAATAGCCAACCTATGACTGGAAAGATTTTTTCTCTTTTTCTACTGTTGACGCTGCTGCTTTCCGCCTGCCAACTGAACGCCGGAGAGTCGGTATTGAGTTTCCTATCTCCCCCCACGGAGACGCCGACCCCAACGGTGACCGCCACGCCGACGCCAACCTCGACCCCAACCAATACCCCCTCCCCGACGCCTTCCCCCACGCCGACCAACACCCCCACACCGACAGCGACGCCCATCCCCAGCGACCGGCTGGCGGCCGGGCTACGGGCCTATACCAACGGTGATTACGAGACGGCCCGCCAGCAATTCGGGGCCTTGTTGAGCGACCCCGGCGCTGACCCCGGCGAGCAGCGGTTAGCCCTCCATTGGCGGGGCCGGAGCGAGGTCGAGGCCGGTGATTCGGCTGCGGCTATCAACTCACTGTTTCTATTTTTGGAGCAATACCCCGGCGACCCGCTGGCCCGGTCGGCCCAATTCAATCTGGCCGTGGCCTATGAACAGGCCGGGCAATTCGAGGCAGCCATCACTGCCTACCGGGGAGCCATCATCCCCGATGATCCAATCAACGTTTATATCTACGAGCGTCTCGGCGATGTGGCGCTCCAGGCCGGTCAGTACGACAGGGCGGTCGAAGCGTACCAAAACGGCCTCGAAGCCACGAGTGACGTTGGCTTTCAGGTCCATCTGCGGGAGAGCATCGCTGCGGTCGAAATGGCGCGGGACAATCCAGCGGGGGCCATTGCTCAGTATGAGGCTATTTTGGCCGTGGCTGAAATCGAGTCCTACCGGGCCAAGATTTTGCGGCTGGCCGGGGAGGCGCATCTGGCCGCCGAAGAGACCGCAGCGGCCCACGAACGGTATTTAGAGGCGGTCAACAGCTACCCCGAAGCCTACGATAGCTACCTGGCCCTGGTGGAGTTGGTCGAGGCCGGGGTGGCGGTCGATGAGTTTCAGCGGGGTCTGGTCGATTATCACGCTGCCGCTTACCAGCCGGCCGTCGATGCTTTTGAGCGTTACCTGGCGACGCCGCTAACCTCCACCGTCACCCTGACCCCGACCGTGCCCCTGACCGGAGCGACGACTGTGACCGGCACGATCCGGACGCCTGAAAAACCGGTCGCCCCACCCAGGACGGCCCAGGCGCTCTGGTATATGGGCCGCTCCTGGCAATGGCTGGGCCAATACAACAACGCCATCGCTATATTTCAACGGCTGATCGACGAATATCCTGCCTCCGAGAATTGGGGACAGGCTCACCTGGAAATCGGCAAATCGCAAAGCTGGCAGGATCGGATTACGGCGGCCAAAGCCACGTTCCGCACCTTTGCCGCCGCCAACCCGGACCATCCCTTGGCCCCGGAGGCGCTGTGGCGAGCGGCTCGCCTGGATTTGGATGGCGATTTGCTGGCGGAAGCCTACACCAACCTGCGGGCCTTAACCGAGCAGTATCCGACCAGCGATTATGCCACCGAGGGGCTGTATTGGGCCGGGCAGGCCGCCTATCTTAATGAAGATTATGAGGCAGCCATCGAGACCTGGGGACAGTTGATGGAGGATTATCCTGACAGTGAGTTGTTCAGCTTTGGGGCCTATTGGCAGGCCAGGGCGCTGATGGACACCGGCCAGAATGAAGCAGCGGAGGCGGTCTTGGCACAAGTGACCGACCGCTCCGACGAGTATTATGGCTTGCGGGCGCGGGATTTGCTGACCGGCTCGCCGCCCCAGTCGGTGCCGCTGGTGTTGCCCACCGCCGCCCAATCTGCCCAGGAGCAGGCCGAGGCCGAAGCCTGGTTGCAGAGTTGGGTGGGTCAGGTCGATCAGGCTAATTTGGCCACCTTGAGCGAGCGGGTGCGGGCCGATGTCGATTTTCAGAAGGGGGCAGCCTTACTGGCATTGGGGCTGCGGGCTGAGGCGTTGGCTGAATTTGAGAAGGTCAAGGATAGTTGGTGGGATGATCCCCTGGCGA
>CAZWZZ010000093.1:11270-12565 GCA_964638395.1 uncultured Caldilineaceae bacterium | reverse complement strand
GACGTTGTTCAATCCGGCGGGTAAGAAAGTGTCAACCTATTTGTGAACCATCCCCTTTGTTTTTACCGGCGCTCATTCTGTGTAACTGCGTCCCCTTTCCCCTCAACGCAAGCCCAACTCACTCCGGGCAATGACCATCCGCTGAATCTCGCTCGTGCCTTCATAAATTTCGGTAATCTTGGCATCCCGGAAGAAACGCTCGATGGGTAGCTCCTTGCTGTAGCCCATCCCGGCGTGAATCTGGACGGCCTGGTGGGCGCAGAACATGGCCGCTTCGCTGGCGACCAGCTTGGCCATCGACGCTTCGGTGGTGAAGCGAGCGCCGCTGGCTTTGGCCGCTTCTTTGGCCAGGGCCGCCTGATAAATCAGCAGCCGGGCGGCTTCCAGGCGGCACTTCATATCGGCAATCTTCCATTGGATACCCTGAAATTGACCAATTGGCCCGCCAAAGGCTTCCCGCTCGCGGGCATAGCGGACACTGGCCTCGTAGGCTCCCCCGGCGATGCCCAACGCCTGGGCCGCGATGCCGATGCGCCCCGCATCCAGCACGGTCATCGCAATTTTGAAGCCTTCCCCCTCCTCGCCGAGGCGGTTCTCGACGGGGCAGCGGTAATTGTCGTAATGGAACTCGCAGGTAGCACTGGCCCGGACGCCCAGTTTATCCTCCTTGCGGCCCGGTTCAACACCCGGCTGGTCCGCCTCGACGATGAAAGCGGTGATACCTTTGTGCTTGGCCTCCGGCTCGGTCATCGTGAACAGGAGGATGTAATCGGCCGCCGGACCGTTCGATACCCAGCTTTTGGTGCCGCTGATGAGGTAATGGTCGCCCTCCCGCACCGCCCGGCTACGCATCGTGCCCGCGTCGGAGCCGGACATCGGCTCGGTCAGGGAGTAGGCCCCGATTTTCTCCCCACTGGCCACGGCGGTCACATACTTCTGCTTTTGTTCCTCCGTGCCGAATTGTAGCAGCGGGTAGCAGAAGAGGGTGTTGTTGACCGACATAATCGTGCCGTGGGCGGCATCCACTTTGTTGATCTCCTCCATAGCCAGGACGTGGGAGATAGCATCCATCTCTGCCCCGCCATACGCCTCCGGCACCTCGATACCCATAAAGCCCAGTTGCCCCATCTTCTTGACCGTTTCGTAGGGGAACTCGCCGCTTTCGTCATACTGGGCCGCGACCTTGGCGATTTCGTTCTGGGCAAAATCACGGGCGGCGTCTTGGATCATTTTTTGTTCTTCATTGAGTTGTAAGTCCATTGTTTGGCTCCTTTGCTAAATCGTTACAAATTGGG
>CAZWZZ010000093.1:4424-11170 GCA_964638395.1 uncultured Caldilineaceae bacterium | reverse complement strand
CCCTAACTTGGTTGGGTGTTCTTTTCTACACATCAAACAGGCGGCGTAGCCAAGCGATCAAGGTTTGGGCGTGAGGGGCGGCGGGGTCGAGGAAACGTTTGGTGATGGCCTGGCCCATCGGTTTGCCGGGTTCTTTTTGCCAAGCTAACCAAGTATGGAGATGAGCTTTAATATTTTGGTACTGAGATGGAAAGAGACGTTCTTTTTGAGGAATTCGTTGGATACAATCCGCCGCTTTATCCCAAAGCGTATCATCAGTGGGGATTAAAAAGCTAATGAAATTCTCCAATGTGCCGGGAACGCTATTATCAGGCATAAGCCAGATACCAACGGTAGGTTGGTTATCTTGCTCGATAATTGTGCCAGTGGCAATGGGGGCTGAAGGAATGTTGGTATAACCGGAGTGACTGAGGATAGTTTGGAGTGCCTGCCAACGGCTTTTCAAATCCAAGTCGGCATCGACAACAATGCCGATACGCTCTAAATTCGTGACGAGCAGTTCAACATCTAAAGTGTCCAACAGGTTATCAATTCCTTGTTTAGGCTTGATTGAAAATTTGTCATGAATTTGATAATGCCTTGATAAATGATGAAAGACGTGGGCATCGTCCGGCCCTTCTACCAGCAGCAAATTATTATCGATTAGATTAACCATTATCAGCGTATCTCTATCTGTTCCTTGGTAGCAATGCTCATTTGACGTTCATCGAGTAAAACGGCTACAATCTCATCTTCTCGTTTCTGTTTACGCCGTAAGCTAATCAACACCCCCTCAGCCTGATCATTCTCCTGCGCCGCTTGCTGAAAGGCCTCGATACAATCCCAACTGTGGGTCGTGGCAAACACCTGCACGTTGAGCCGCCGGGCCACCTCGAAAATGAGCCGCCACATATCGGGCTGGACGCTGTAATGCAAGCCACTTTCGATTTCGTCGATGAGGAGGAGGCCGTCTTTGGCATTTACCAGGGCGAGGGCGAGGCCATAAAGCCGATTTATTCCCTCACCCAAACTGAGAAGTGGCAAAGGAGAGCCGACTCCAATCAATTTTACAATAGAAATACGCTGCTTCCCATTTCCTGGACGACTTACTAAACCCACCCGTTCGACATCTGGGGCAACAATACGCAACGCAGCATTAACATCTTCTTCAAATGGTGTTAGAACGGTGTGATCCCATAACCATTCGATTTTTATGGTATCTAGCCCACTTGCAGGTATAAAGATGTGTTCAATCGGTTTTATAGCTTTTGTGAACTGAACACTACGATCAACACGGTAAAAAATTCTTGTTTCTTGACCAAATTGAAAGGTAAGGCCAGGGATTGGATTATTTACTTTGTCAATCTCGCTCGATTGCAGGGATGTTAGTTGTGAATGGCCTTGGTCATTGATTTGTTCGATAAACCAAGTCGGGCTAAATATCAACGTTCGATCTTTGGAATCGATTGGACCAATTTGGACAGTCTCCGGTTGCTCCTGTATCTCCCGACGGCCATAAAATAGATGTTTGAGCGATGCGATACGTTCTTCAACCCGTGTTTCATCAAAGGTAGGGTGAATACTTTCATCTCGTGCTGCGAGAATTGTCCATATCGCCTCCGGATTTCCTTGTTTGGCATAAAGTTGTAAAGCCTCCAACAACGAACTCTTCCCCACACCATTCTTCCCCACAATCAAATTCACCCGCCCCAACCGCTCAATTTGCAAATGGCGAAAGGTGCGGAAATTTTTGATTTCGAGGCTATCTAAAATTAGCGTATCGGTCATCATTCACATCCCTTGAACTTCAAAATAGGCTCAGTTGCTCGGCATCGTCGGGATCAATGGCATCCTCATCGGCGTTGGCTTCCTCAGTGAAGGCGGCGGCCTCGGCGATGAAGGCCGGCAGCTTTTGGAAATCCTCGGTGATGAGGGGCCGCCAGCGGGCTTGGTGGAGGGCGGCGGCGGGGTGGAACATCGGCACGATCAGGCGGTCGCCAACGCGCTTGGGCTGACCGTGGATTCTGGTGATGGACGCGCCGGGGAAGTAACGGTACATCGAGAAGCGGCCCAGGGTGACGATCACTTTAGGATCGATCAGCTCGATTTGCCGCTCCAGATAAGCCTGGCAGGCCGTTAATTCCTCCGGCTGCGGGTCCCGGTTGCCGGGCGGACGACATTTGACGACGTTGGTGATGAACACCTCGCCCCGCCGGAAGCCGGCGCTGTGGAGCAGTTCCTCCAAAAATTGCCCGGCAGAGCCAACGAAGGGCCGGGCCTGCTTATCTTCGTTGAAGCCCGGTCCTTCGCCGATGAGCATCACCTCGGCGTCGGGCGGCCCTTCGCCGGGCACGGCCCGCTTGCGATTTTCGTGGAGGGGGCAGCGGGTGCAGTCGTGGATGGCCCGGTCCACCTGAGGCAGGGACATCTCCGGGATGGGCGGCAGGTCAGCCGGGTCGACGAGCTGCACCGGATAATCACGAATCCACCGTTTGCTGCCCACAGCCCGCCGGAACCAGTCGCCCTGGGGGCTGAGCATCCACACGTCGCCCGAGGCCGGGTCGGTCAACTGCATTTGGCGCACGGCCTTGTCCCGCTCCGCCTCGGCGATTTCCCCTTGCTCCCAGCGGGCGACGATAGCCTCGACCTGGCTCTGAAATTCGACAAATGGGTTCGTCATTGTGACCTTCAGCTACTTCTTCATTCACGCCGACACCTTAGCCTCAGCCTTAGCCTCAGCCTCAATGTTTTTATTAACGAACCCGCATTTTAGCCGAGGTTGTTGAAATTGTCTATCCTTCTACGGTAACATTTGACGGGATGGGGAAGACGTCTCAATCAACGGCGGGCCAAAAATGGGTCTGTCCCAAATTTTGGGAGATAGCATCCTGAGTAGCGCGAAACGGAGTGGAGCGCGTATCGAAGGGTGCGGCGAACGAACCAAGTCTTGGTCAACCCGCACCCTTCGATACGGTTTCCGCTCCGCTCCAACCTACTCAGGCTGCGTCCTGAGCTTGTCGAAGGGATGCTGGACTTGAAATCTCGCCTAAATTCTGGGACGCACCCGCCAAAAATTTGATAGTTGACTGAGCTACCGGGTAGACATATAATGTTTAATGGCGAAGCAAAAATAAGGGAACCCGATGGAATATACTGTTATTTTGACTCAACAACCTGATATATCTTGGCGAGCGGCTGTACCGGCGTTGCCGGACTGTGTTGAAGAAGCATCTACCCGGGATGAAGTGTTGAAAAAGATTCAGCAGCGCATCATTGCAGTCGTTAGCCACAGTGAAGTGCTAAAATTGCGAGTGTCTGTTGCTCCCAAATTGGTAAGAGCCACCGGAGAGGACGAATGGCCTGTGTCATCCTGGCCGGGGTTTGGACTCTTTCAAGGTGATCCGACCTGGGGAGAACTATTTGATGAAATTGAACACCAGCGCGATCAGCATTGGAGCGGAGAGTCAGATTAGTGTACTTGTGGGACTCTAATATCTTGCGTCACTATGGGGAAAGTCACCCTACTTTGCGAAAATATCTTTCATATATCTCTTGGGAGGATATTGCTTTACCTTCCGTGGTAGTGGCTGAAGTTCTGCGCGGACGGTGTGAATTTGCCCTGAAAGCGCCCCCTTCACAGGCTCCACTCGCTCATCAACGCTTAATCGAAACCCAACAATTTCTCAGGAGAAACAGCGATGCCGAACCTCGATGCCTATCTACACACCAGCCTGGGCTTGACGATCATCCTCATTCTGGCCGCTCTGGTCACGGTCGCCATCAACATTCTGCCCGTCATCGCCTACCCCAGCAAACTGTTCTTTACCCTCATTCACGAGCTGGGCCACGTCTTTGCCACCCGCCTGTCGCGGGGCGAGGTGGTCGGCTTTTTTGTCTTTGCCAACGACAGCGGCGTGGCCATCAATCGCGGCGGAGACCGGCTGCTGATCATCCTGGCCGGCTATCTGGGTACGTCCCTCTTTAGCGCCGCGCTGCTGGTGCTGGGCGGCTTGCCGGAGACGGCCCGCTACACATTGGGTGCCGTGGGCGGCATCCTCATCTTTGCCGTCCTCCTCTACGGCACGCGCTCCCTGCTGACGGTGGCCGTCGGCCTGTTCTTCGGCCTCAGCTTCATCGGCGTGGCCTGGTATCTGCAACTGGCCTGGTCGGTCTTGCTGATTAACATCTTGGCTTTCCAGGGCAGTTTCATCTCCCTGCGCCATCTGCACCAACTGAGTCGCAACCTGTCCGGCGATGACGACGCCAGCAAAATGGCCCAGCAGTTGGGCTGTTCTCCTCTCTTCTGGGCCAGGACGTGGTTTGTCTTTTCGATTGTTCTTTTGGGGGGGGCCTTCTGGTTTACCTTGACCAGGATTTGGTTGAGTTGATTGGATGCCGGTTGGTGGAGCTTTGGTCAAGTGACCGACCTATGGTCTACCGGCCTGTGTGGCGATGGTCACCGCTGCCCTCTAGCTTAACGGTATTACCCCCTTCTGTTGAGGTACGACAAATATATTTTCGCCCACGTCTCACGGTTCGACATCCAACGCCGCTCGCACGCTCTGCACCAATTGGGTCGGGCTGAAAGGTTTTGATAGAAAAGAAATGTTCCAGGCAGCTAAATCTTCCTCATCGAGGCGGTCTCTGTAGCCGGAGACCAGGAGTACCCGCAGATCGGAATAGTGGGTGAGGAGCTGCCGGGCCAATGTTTGGCCGTCCATACGGGGCATGACCAGATCGGCCAGTAACAAATCGGGCCGGAGGTTCGGTTGTTCGTTCAGCACCTTGAGCGCATGCTCGCCATCTTCGGCCTCGACCAGGGTGTACCCCTGACGACGCAGGAAGCGAACCATCAAATCGCGGATACTGGCTTCATCCTCGACCAGGAGGATGGTTTCCCGGCCGCCGGGTAGCGCCGCATCTTCAGCCGGTGGCGTCGCCGGTTGAGAGATCGCTCGATAGCGAGGAAAATACACCTCAAAAGTCGTGCCCTGTCCCGGCTGGCTATCCACCGTAATGCTCCCCTGATATTGGGTCACAATAGCGTAACAGGTGGATAGTCCCAGACCGGTTCCCTCGCCGACCTCTTTGGTGGTGAAAAACGGTTCAAAAATACGGGCCTTGATCGCTTCGCTCATGCCGAGGCCGGTATCCCGAACGCTCAACTGCACATAATTGCCGGGTGACAGATCGCCTGCCTCGTCGAGGTGAACGTTGGCCGTTTGGATCAGCAACTCGCCGCCGTCCGGCATGGCCTGCCGGGCATTGACCACCAGATTGACCAACAGTTGCTCGAACTGGCTGCTATCGAGCCGAACCTGGCCCAGGTCCGGAGCCAACGCTGTCCGCAACAGGATGGCCGAGCCAATCAGACTACCGAGCATATGGGCCATCGAGTCGATCAGATCATTCAGGTTGACCACCTCGATCTTGGCCGCATCTTTGCGAGTAAAAGCCAACAGTTGGCGGGTGAGGGCCGCCGCCCGGCGCACGGTCTCCTGGATACGGACCATATCCTTAGCGATGGGGTGGTCAGCCGGCAGTTCCGTCAGAGCCAGGCCGACATAGCCCATAATCGTGGTCAACATATTGTTGTAATGGTGGGCCACGCCCCCGGCCAACTGCCCGACAGCCTCCATTTTTTGGGATTGGCGCAGTTGCTCCTCCAGGTGGCGCTGTTGGGTCACATCCCGCATAATTATCACCACCTCATCCTGACCGCTGGCAACATACCGAGACTCAACAAATCGGCTTTGTTCCGCTCGCCGAAATTCATGCTTGCTATGCACGATTTTCTGGGTGGCCAGGGCTTTCTCGACATTCCCCCGCACTTTCTTGGCCAGGTCTGGCGGCAGTACCTCTTCGATTGTACGCCCGACTCGCCCCGCTACGGGAACAGCCGTAATCCCTTCCGGCCCCCTGGCGTCCAGATAGACGCCGTCCCGATTGATGCGGAAGATAACATCGGGAATGGCTTCCAGAATGGCCCGCTGTCGGGCTTCACTGGCTTTTAATTGCTCCTCGATTTTCTTGCGGTCGGTGACATCGCGGGCATTGATGATCGCCTGCCGGACCTGTCCGCTCTCATCAAAGCTCTTTTTGACCACATCTTCCAGCCAAATATAGTGACCCGCTTTGTGTTTGACCCGGTAGGTATAAGTTTGAACCGGTAACTGCTGGGCATCCTGCTGCTCGATCAACTTCAAAATCCGTGGTCGATCCTCAGGGTGGAGTCTGGTCAGAATCCCGCTCCGGTCTTCGCCTATTACATCATTTGGTTCGTAGCCGGAGATTCTTTTGTGGGCCGGTGAGAGATAGGTCAGCTTGCCCTCCTCTAACAGGGCCACCCCATCGTGGGAATTTTCGGCCAGGAGGCGATATTGCTTTTCACTCTGCCGCAGGGCCTCCTCGGCCAGGCGCTGCTCGGTCACATCCCGAATGCTGGAGAGCATCGCCGTCCGCTGCCCAGCCTGGGTGATAAACGCGATCCTCGACTCGACGATGCGCTCGCTGCCGTCGCCCCGGCGAACGGCGCTCTCAAAGGTCGGGGGCAATGTCGGGCTGGCGAAAACGGCCTTGTACTGGACCATCGCCATCTCCCGTTGCGCCGCCGGGAAGATGATAGTGAAGGGCTGACCAATGACCTCCTCCGCCGTCAAGCCGTACAGTTCCAGATAGGCCGGATTAGCCGTCAGAACGATGCCCTCGGCGTCGGATAGAACCAGGGCATCGGCTGAAATATCCCAGACGGCCCGGAAGCGTTCTTC
>CAZWZZ010000093.1:0-4324 GCA_964638395.1 uncultured Caldilineaceae bacterium | reverse complement strand
TCCAAAATGTGGGCATCCTCGGCGCTGTAGCGGTCCGGTTCGTACCGGTCGATGCTCAAGACGCCGACGACCTCCCCTTCAACGACCAAGGGTGCCCCAATCCAGGCGTAGAGGGTATCCCCCTCCGGCCACTCCAGCCAATGGGGTTCATCGGACCCATTGTTGATAATCAAGGGGCGTTGGTTGTAAAAGGCCCGCACCGTGGGGTTTTGGCTGGTCAGGGGAATCCGCTCCCCTTCGTGGGCCTGGGCTGCCTGGCCCACGCCCCGCCGCAGAACCAACTCGTCGGCTTCCCGCAGAAAGATTGCCCCCCCATCGTGGCGGATGACGGCCCCTAATTCGGCCAAAATTGTGCTAAAAACCGCCTTCTGGTCGAGACTGCTGCTCAGGCTCATGGCAATCTGACGTAAACTTTCGGCCAGTTGCCGTTGTCGCTGTTCGCGGGCGTGGGCCTGCCACAACCCCACCTCCATCTTTTTCCGGACGGTGACATCATAAGTCGTGACCTGGACCGCTTCGCCCAGTCCGGCCTCCGGCGGTATCGGTTGCAGAATCGACCAGTACCAGCGCCTTTCGCCGGACGGGAGTTTCGCCAAATTTTCAACGTCGAGAGGCGTCTGGCTCTCGATGACGCGATTAATATTTTCCAGGGTTAGCTCATGCTGATCCGGCATAAATTCATTGAGAGTGCGATCAATACATTGCTCCGGTGTGGCACCCAGGACGCTGGCCGCCGTGGTATTAATCATCAGGATTGTGCCCTGTCTATCATAGATGCCGATGCCGTGGCTGGCCCCGTCGAACAGCGCCCGGTACCGTTCTTCGCTGCGGCGCAGTTCGACATTGACCTGCTCAAGTTCCGCCGTCCGCCTCTGCACCAACTCATCCAAATAAATGCGATGTTCCTGCAACTCTTGAATATTCTGCTTCCGCTCAGTCACATCCCGCTGAATGGCAATGAAGTGAGTACAGGTCCCAGTGTCATCATAGACCGGGCTGAGGTCGATCTCCATCCAAAAGGGATCCCCACTTTTTTTGTAGTTGAGCAGTTCGCAACGCATAGGGCGCTGCTCGATGAGGGCCTGCCGCATCTCGTTTAGCGTGTCCCGATCCGTCTCCGGCCCTTGTAGAAACCGGGGCGAGTCACCCTGAACTTCCTCCGCCCTGTAGCCGGTCATCCGGGTAAAGGCCTCGTTGACGTACAGGATGCGTGGCCCCGGCTCGTTGATGGGGACGACTTCGGTAATGACCACGGCGTCGTTGGCGTGAACCACGACCGACTCCAGCAGCCGCAGCCGCTCCTCCATCTCTTTGCGCTGGCTGATGTCGGTCACGGTCAGGCGGAGCCACGGTTGGGGGCTGGTGTGGCCCGCATCATTCTCATCCCCGGTTGTTTCCACCAGACCATTAAGCTCCGCCCAAAATGTCTCCGGCCCGCACCGCAGCCTCAACTCGCAAGTGTCAACCCCTCGGCTGTCAAGGAGACGCTGCCGGTGTTGGTAAAAAATAGGTTCATCGTCAACCAGAATGTAGTCTGGAAAGTGTTGCCCCAGCAGGGCGCTTTGCTCTACGCTCAACATCCCGGCCAGGGTCAGGTTGGCCTCCCGGATGAGGCCCCGGTCATCCAGGGTGACATAGCCGACCGGGGCCAAATCGTACAGGTTGGCATACCGCTCTTGGCTCTCGGTCAGGGTTTGCTGCGTCTCCCGCAACGCCTCATTTTGCATTTCCAGTTCGATCTGGTGAACCTGGAGTTCATAGATCAGCTTTTGTAAATCCGCCGCCGATAAATCATCGAGCGCGGCTGTCTGCGCCCGGAGCCGCTTTTCGGCTTCCTGCCGCAAATCCCTAAATTTATCCTCGTCCATGGTTTCTTCCTCATTGAAAATAGAGCCGTGACCGGAAAACGGGCTAGGAGTTACGCAGTTCGCAGCCCGAGTAGCCCCGTCAGGGCGTATCGAGGGGTGCAGCCGCTCCAAACGTCACCCTTCGATACGGCTACCGCCTACTCAGGATGCGTTTGTCGCTCAACTGCGTAACTCCTACGGGCTTCAAATTTACTGATAATCGGTACAGTAATCAACCCCAAGTTTAACACAATTTGCAGTAAAAGTCAGATAAATTATCAACTTATGGCAACCAGACAGGGACGACATCGCCAAAAAAGAAAGCCCCGGTCTCCTCGAACCGGGGCTGTTCATCAAACTGGTATAATTTTAGTTGGCCGGGGGCGGCTGCTTTGACCGACCGAGCCGTTTTTCCAGGTTAATCAGGTGTTGGATAATCTGCCCGATGGCCTGCTCAACGGTCAGCTCGCCCCGCTGCCACAACTTCAACAACTGTTTCAGGGGATGGGTTCCCATCGCTGGCTGTCCTCCTTTCTGGTGGGATGGACAATAAAAAAACGGCCTCCCCCACTGATGTCAGTTACAGAGCGACCGCTTGGTTTGTCCCCATCCGGAAAGATCGGTACAATAAGCCTAGCCTCTCAGACTGTCTTGGCAGTTTGAGGGGTTAGCCGCCTTTCGGGTGTGTCAGCACCCGGGGGCGGCGCGTTTTTCTATTGTGCCTCGCATCTTACATCAGGTTGGATTTTTTGGCAAAATGGGCACGGCTACCCTACAATAGTTCTATACTGAAATTAGGGGATGGTTCACAAATAGGTTGACACTTTCTTACCCGCCGATTGAACAACGTCACCCCGTAAAACGCAAAACGTGAAACGTGAGGTGTTATTTTGCCAAAATCATTACGTTTTACGCCTTACGTTTTACGAATTTGTCAACCAAATTTCTTGAGGATATGAACCATCCCCATTCTGTTTTTGGTAAAGGTTTGAGGTAACAACAATGCCTAAAATTACTTTCATCGGAGCCGGTAGCACCGTCTTCGCCAAAAATTTGATGGGAGACATTCTCAGTTTTCCCGACCTGGCCGACTCGACCATCAGCCTGCAGGACATCGACGAGCAGCGGCTACGAGAGTCAGAAGCGGTGGCCCACAAAGTTAGCCACATTCTCGACGCGAACCCGACCCTCGAAGTGACCACCGACCGCCGCCGGGCACTGGAGGGGGCCGACTACGCCATCTCGATGATTCAGGTTGGCGGTTACAAGCCGAGTACGGTCATCGACTTCGAGATTCCCAAGAAGTATGGCCTGCGCCAGACTATCGGGGATACCCTCGGCATCGGCGGCATTATGCGCGGATTGCGGACGGTTCCGGTGCTTTTGGAAATGTGCCGGGATATGGAGACGGTCTGTCCCGACGTGACCTTCCTCAACTACGTCAACCCGATGGCCATCAATATGTGGGCGCTGAACCGGGCCAGCCCCATCAAGATGGTCGGTTTGTGTCACAGCGTGCCCCACACCGCCGCCGAGCTGGCCCACGACATTGGTCTGCCGGTCGAGGCGATCAACTATGTGGTGGCCGGGATCAACCATGTGGCTTTCTTCCTCCGCTTCGAGCGGAACGGCCAGGACCTTTACCCGCTCATTCGTCAGGTTATCGAAGCAGGGCGCGTTCCCGACCACAATCGCGTTCGGTACGAGATGTTTAAGCGGCTCGGTTATTTTGTGACCGAGTCGAGCGAGCATTTCAGCGAATATGTGCCCTGGTTTATCAAGCGAGACCGGCCCGATCTGATCGAGACGTATAACATTCCGTTGGATGAATATCTGGGTCGTTGCGAGGCCCAGATCAAAGCCTGGGAGTATGCCCAGAAAGCGCAAAGCGAGCCGGAACGGTACACGGCAGAGGCGCTGCGCCGGGAGTTGGCCGATCTCAAGATGATGCCTAAATCGAAAGAGGGCGCGGTTCATTTGTTGACGACCTTGGATGAGGTATCGCCCAGCGTCGAGTATGGCTCGCAGATCATCCACAGTCTGGAAACGGGTACGCCGCGTACCATTTACGGCAACGTGCCCAATGACGGTCTGATCGACAACCTGCCCGCCGGCTGCTGTGTGGAGCTTCCCTGCCTGGTTGATAAAAACGGTATTCAGCCGACCCGTATCGGTAGCCTGCCGCCCCAGTTGGCCGCCCTGATGCAGACCAACATCAACGTGCAAGCCTTAACGGTCGAGGCCGCCCTAACCGGCAAGCGGGAGCATATCTACCACGCCGCTATGCTTGATCCCCACACCGCCGCCGAGTTAGATCTCGACCAAATTTGGCAACTGGTCGATGACTTGATCGAGGCGCACGGCGCGTGGCTACCGGACTATCATTAGGTCAGGTGCCCAAAAATTTATGAAAAATTGTATCTATTGTAATGGGCAAACACATCTTGAACAACAACACTACATCGGATTAGGAAAGA